>JAHEAM010000574.1 GCA_024642765.1 Planctomycetaceae bacterium | reverse complement strand
ATTCGCATGAACGAACACACGGTTCCGACCACGCTGACGGATATACTAATGGCAGGCGTAATTTGTGTCGTTACTTTCACGCTTAGCCGCCGATTGCCTGGCTTGCTCGAGCTGACGTTACTGGAACGCATACCTATCGACAATGGTGGACGGCAAGCGATCGCGATTCTGGCCCGCTATGCAGCCACATTGGCGGGCTTACTGATCGCGTGCAACGCGATTCGAATCTCATGGAGCAATGTCCAGTGGTTGGCGGCTGCGATGACCGTCGGGTTGGGCTTTGGACTGCAAGAGATTTTTGCCAACCTAGTGAGTGGATTGATTATTCTCTTTGAACGCCCCGTGCGTGTTGGCGACCTAGTAACCGTCGGCAACGTGACGGGGAATGTGACCCGCATGCAGATGCGTGCCACGACGATTACGGATTTTGATCGCCGAGAACTGATTGTTCCCAACCGCACATTTATCACGGACAACGTCATCAATTGGACACTGAGCGATCCGATTAGCCGTGTCGTATTGCCTGTGGGAGTCGCCTATGGTACGGACGTCCAGAAAACGCAAAGCATCCTATTGAGGATTGCCAAACGAAGCGTGTTCGTGCTACAGGAACCGCCGCCAACGACCCTCTTCAAAGGGTTCGGGGACAGCACGCTTGATTTGGAACTGCGAGTATTTATTCCAAAACGCGAGTTGTATCTAGACGTTGTCAATGAGCTAAACAACGCCATTGTCCGCGAGTTCGCACGCTTTAAGATCGAAATCGCCTTCCCGCAACGCGACTTGCATATCCGTTCGGTAGAATCGCTGCGTCCCTTAGTCGCTAACCTAAACCAACCTGCTGCGGAAGATCATCAGAAGCGAGCTGCTGGCTAGCGATTGCTCCAGGCTAATGCAACTCTCGAACTGCACATCAAATCGACACGCGGTACTCGCCGTTCACCGCGGTATGGTATGTTACGCATGCGGCCGTGACCGCTGGACAACGGCATCTGCCTGTCCAAAATCTCGACATCAAAGGAGGGCTTTCCATGCACCATCTTTCTCGCCGGCAATTCGCACACGGAACACTTGGGTCACTGCTCACTTTTTCTTTGTTGGAAACACTCTTCCAAGCGGATGTCTTCGCCCAGGAAATCAAGCCCATTACAACTCGCTGGCTAGCCGATTTACATCAGCTTGGGCTCGACCTGCGGGGCGAGAAACTGAAGCCCTTGGATTGGCAATCCAAGACGGAAGAATTGTTCCGGCAAGTCGATCTACCCGAACTGCTCCAATTTATTGACTTTGAAAAACTTGTTGGCCAAAGCGTGCTTCCCGATCAAGGCGAAAGAAGTTATCGCGTGAAATTCCCCGAAGTGGCCGGGTTGCCAACGCAGTTAGTATTTGGACACCAAGTTTTCGCCTTGAAGAAAGATCGCTCGGTAGCACCCCATGGGCACGACAATATGGCCACCGCGTTCTTAATTCTCCAAGGGGAATTCCATGGCCGACACTACGACCGACTGGAAGATCACAAGGATTATTACTTGATTCGACCAACCATTGATGAAAAATTTGGCGTGGGAAGCGTATCGACGGTTTCCGACCTCAAAGACAATGTGCATTGGTTTCGGGCAACCAGCCAGACGGCATTCATCTTTAACATCCATGTAATGAATGTGGTCGCCGGCAAACGTTCCGGCCGAGTCTATGTAGATCCGAACGGCGAGAAACTCGCCAATGGGTTGATCCGCGCTCACAAACTTGGCCATAGCGAAGCATACAAGTTATACGGATAAACTCCAATATTTTTTGATGGCACCGGCTATGAAGCAAGAAAACCTACCGCAGGCAAATCGCCTCGAAATGCAGTTTGAAAACGGTTCGGCGATTGGCACCAGTCAGATCTGGGATGGTGGGCAATATTGTTCGATACTGACCCGCCGCGGGATCGTGGGCTGCGGCATCTATGACCTCCAAACCGCTGCCGAATTTGGTCAAGCCATCGCGATTGCCAAAGGAACCCCTGAAAAGCCCCTCGTCGTACCCGAGCATCTCCTCGATGCGAGAATTGTCGGCGTAACCCCGCTCGCCGCCGAGCTCGGTGTGGAAATTGGATGCACTGGACGAGAAGCGGTGGAGGCGTTGCTCAAGGCGGCTAACACCGACTGAATTTGCGGCGGCAGACGTACCGGCTTTTATAATTCCTGGATGGCCTTCTCGAGCCGTCGAATCTGTATTCTGACGGCTTCAAGATCGGGATAGACCTCAAGGGACCGGCGAAACCAAAACAAAGATTCCAGCAAGTCGCCCAATTCCAGGTGACAGTGCCCGAGCCCCACCATAGCAGCATAGTGGAATTCGTTTAACTTGAGCGCCTGCCGACAGTCATCAATGGCGTGCTCAATCGAGTCCATTTGAAAAAGGGCTAGTGAACGTTGATGATAAGCCTCGGACGTGCCGCCAGAGGTTTCAATTAACTCCGTGGCCAGCTCGATTGATTTTTCGAAATTCCCGCACTCGTTACAGCGTACAATCAATTCCAATTGTTGTCGTTGAGCAGCTGTCCCCTCACGCGCGGAGATGGCCCGCATGGAGTCGTCTACCACCAGACGCAACTTGCGGTCATT
>JAHEAM010000573.1 GCA_024642765.1 Planctomycetaceae bacterium | reverse complement strand
TGTTTTTGATGGAATCGACGGAGCCGGCAAATCAACACAGATCTCGTTGGCTGGCGATTGGCTTTCTGAACAAGGTCAGCAGGTCGTTTGTCTAACCGATCCAGGTAGCACTGAACTGGGCCAACGGCTTCGGCGATTGTTGCTGGAACGCTCTGACGTTCCCATTTCGATGCAAGCCGAGATGCTGATGTTCATGGCCGCCCGCGCCCAACTTGTCGATGAGTTGATTCTGCCTGCGATTGAAAACAATCAAATTGTTCTGTGCGATCGATTTACGATTTCGACAGCCGTCTATCAGGGGCATGCCGGTGGGCTGTCCGTCGACGATATCTGGGCCGCCAATCAAATTGCAACCCAAGGACTATTGCCGCATTTAACTCTCTTGTTTGATCTGCCGGCTGACGTAGCTTTCGAGCGTTTGAAGTCGCGACACGGCATCCAACTCGATAAATTGGAATCGCGCGGCCCAGCCTATTTCGCCAAAGTTCGCGAAGGCTTTTTGTTTGAATCCAAACGCTGGCCCACCGGTGTTGAGGTCCTCGATGCTACTCGTCCGGTCGACGAAATCCAGGCGAAAGTGCAAGATTTTATTGGCATGATGTTGAAACGCAATTTGCAGGTTCGGATATGAGTTGGCGTTCGATAGTTGGCCACGCCGAAGTCGTTGAGCATTTCCAAAGCTTGCATGCTCGCGGCAATATGCCTTCGACCTTCTTGCTCGTTGGTCCAGAGGGGATTGGCAAGCGACTTTTTGCGGAAGGTTTAGCCGAAGCGCTTCTTTGCCATAACCGCTCGAATTCGTTACTTCAGGCTTGTGGCAATTGCGCCAGTTGCATCCAAGTTCAAAAGCAAAGTCATCCGGATGTGTTACGAGTCGAACGACCGGCTGAAAAAAACGTTCTGCCAATCGAATTGTTTGTTGGAGATCGCGAGCACCGCTCCGAAACGGGGTTATGCCGAGACATTCGAATGCGTCCACAAGTGGGTTCGCGAAAAATTGCGATCATCGATGACGCCGATTACTTAAGCACCGAGAGCGGAAACGTCTTGTTGAAAACCCTTGAGGAACCACCAGAGGGAGCCGTGATTTTGTTGCTGGGAACGAGTTCACACAGACAGCTCCGTACGATACTTTCGCGTTGCCAAATCGTAAGATTCGACCCATTAACCCCCAATGAAGTCGCTGACGTGCTTCGGAACCATCCTGAATGGGAGGTCGACGATCGAATTATCGAGCTTTCGGAAGCTGCTGCGGGCAGTATCAAAACGGCTCGAATGCTGGCTGACTCGGATATCCTGCAGTTTCGCAACGACTGGCTTGAGCAACTTGCGAGTGGTGATCCAGCTTCTGATGACTTTGCTGGGACTCTAGTCAAATTCGCGGAAGCTGCCGGCAAAGAAGCAGCTGCAAAACGCGAACGCTATTACTTTGTCGGCGATCAAGCGATTGAGTTTTATCATCAACTAACTCGCAAATACGCTGGCCAGAAAACCGAGGGCGGCCAAACAATGCAAATGATGTTAGAGCGTGCGATTTCAAGTTGGGGCGGTTCACTCGCACAACTTGCCGCGATCGTTGAACGCATAGTCGATTTTCAATCTCAAATTGAATCTAACGCAAATGCCGCGAATGCCGTCGACCTTCTACTGAGCGACATGCGCCGCCTGGCAGCAGGCCATGATTGCTTGAGTGCTACCTGATTCGCGCGAGTCGCAGGACGCAAGTCCCAGCGCACGGGGCGAGTAATTCTCGACGACTCGTTGATCAGGTCATTCTTTGCTCGAGCGTCCACCAGAAAAGCGAATGACAGTTGAACAAAAAGTGCGTGGTGATACAGGCCCAAAGACTTTTGGTCTTTAGAAACAGCCAGCCCATGAAAATCGAAAACAAAAACAAAGGAATTGGAGCCAGGCCTTGCCCCCAATGAGCCAAGCCGAAGATCAGCGAGGTTAGCAAAATGGCAAACCAGGCGGCATGAGCATCGTCACGATTAGATTCGAGGCTGGATGTCCGATCAATCTTTCTTTTCATATCACCAATAATCAACGCTTCGAATCCACCACTGGAGCGAGCCAAAAGCTTGGGCGGATAAAATCCAACAAACCATGCCAACAACAGTCCTCTAAAAAAGAACTCTTCAGTGACCGCCGTAAGAAAAGTCGCTTCAATCCAATACCTCAGAATTGCAATCCAACTACTCGCAGTCGCAATATTGACAAGTGTGTCGTGCCGATAGGGTTTCAAATAGGCAACAAGCGAACTGATGAGCAGAATCCATGGCGTGACCATAACGAAAGCACGCGCCCCGTGGGCGAGTTCGTTTCCGAGCGATTCTCGCTTGATCACAAACCAATTCCTGAACTCTACATCGCGAAAAGCAAGGGCTACAAAAATCAGTAGATAGCAAGACAATTCCACGATTTTGCTGAGTAGAGACGCGGCCGCTTTATCACGAAAAAAAGTAAGCAAAATCGCGTTGGCACTACTAGCAATTAAAACTGTAAAGAAAATATCAACAAGGCCGAGCGAATGAATCGGTCTCGTTGTCGCATTCGACAAAGTATTCATCGTGTGGCGCCGACGCGCATGAAATTCTTGCCACCAGAAATACAAAC
>JAHEAM010000120.1:6394-9644 GCA_024642765.1 Planctomycetaceae bacterium | reverse complement strand
CGTTTCGTCCCTACTCGAGTCGTTCGGAGCTTGATCGCTGGGTGTTGAGTGAGTTGAATGCAATAGTCGCTGCGGTAACGCAAAAGATGGACGCCTATGACAACTACGGCGCCTGCGGTCAGATACTCTCCTTTCTGGACGGGTTGAGCAACTGGTATGTGCGCCGAAGTCGTGATCGTTTTTGGAGCAGTGAAAAAAGTTCTCCCGAAAAACTGGACGCCTATTGGACGCTTTACGAGTGCCTACTCACGTTGACAAAAGTCATTGCCCCGTTTGTGCCGTTTGTCAGCGAGAAAATTTGGCAGAACTTAACGAGTGGACTTGGCGGGAGCGTTTGCAAAAGCGTTCATCTGGCCGACTATCCAGTCGCCCAGTATGCCGTCGTTGACGCGACACTGTCGAAACAAATGGAGTTGATTCGAGAGATTGCGTCTTTGGGGCGTGCCGCCCGGATGGAAGCGAAGCTCAAGGTACGCCAGCCACTTGCAGGTGTTACCGTAGTCCTAAATTCTGATGCACATCGTGACTGGCTGCTGGCCCATGATTCGATCTTGAAAGAAGAACTAAACGTAAAAGCCGTGACCTATGAAACACAGGCAGAGAAATACGTTAGCTACGATGTCCTACCGAATCTGAAATTGTTAGGGCCGCGGGTTGGCAAGATCCTTCCAAAACTAAAACAGCATTTGCAGTCGTGTTCAGGTGCAGAGCTTTTGCAAAAACTGACAACGACGGGCTCTGTCGCGATTTGTATTGACAGTCAGGATGTTGTGCTTACCGAAGAAGATATCTTGGTCAAATTGTCGCCGAAGGCCGGTTGGGCTGCGGCTCAGGGGCAAAATTGTGTAGTGGTTTTGTCAACGGAACTAACGCATGAGTTGATCCAGGAAGGAATTGGACGCGATGTCATTCGTTTGATCCAGGATTATCGAAAACAACGTGAACTTGAGTTTTCTGATCGTATTCGGTTGTTTTTGTGGACTGAGTCGGATGCAATTCGGTCTGCAGTTGACGTGATGCAAGAGACGATTTGCTCAGAAACGCTGGCTCTAAGTCTCGAATGGCGGAAGGTGGATTCATCGGTTAAAACGCTCCAAGAACTTGATCAAGGTGGGTTGGAGATTTTTCTCGAAAAGTCGTCTGACTAGAATTTTTTGGAATCGAAAAGAATTGCGGGTATGAATTTGCCGACGAATGATCTTGTATCTCGAAATCGTATTGGCGTTTTGATTTCTGGAAGCGGCACGACGCTCAAGAATCTATTGTTTCGCAAGAGCCAAGGTGAATTGGCTGCGGACGTTGCAATTGTGATCTCAAGTAATGCCCAAGCCTTGGGCTTAAACTATGCGAGCGATGCTGGCATTGCGCACAATACGGTCGATTGGAACGAATGCAAAGACGCCAACGACTTTAGTAGAAGGATTTTTCAGTTGTTGGAGGCCCATAACGTACAATGGGTCGTGATGGGCGGGTTCTTGAAAAAACTGTTGATTCCAAGTGCTTTCGAGAATCGGGTTGTCAATATTCATCCCAGTTTGATCCCGTCGTTTTCGGGACATGGCTACTATGGGAAACGCGTTCATCAAGCAGTGCTTGATTTTGGATGCCGAGTTTCAGGCTGTACAGTACATTTCGTTGACAATGAATTTGACCATGGTCCAATCATCGCGCAACATTGCGTCGATGTTCTTGATGACGATACCGCCGAGACTCTGGCGGCCCGGGTATTTGAGGCTGAGTGTAACCTCTATCCTTCTGTTGTGAATCAACTTGTAAGTAGGCGGTTGCATGTTGTCGGTCGCCAAGTCCGTTTTTCCTAACTGGGGAATCCAGCAAACGCTATGGATGATTTTCAAAGCCAAAGGCAATTGATTTGTGATATTGGTCGGCGTATGTACGATCGCCATTTTTGCGCTGCTAATGAAGGCAATATCTCAATTCGTTTGAACGATGAACTGGTATTGTGTACGCCTACATTGCACTGCAAAGGCTACATGAAACCAAGTGATCTTTGTATCGTCGACATGGAAGGCACTCAGTTGCATGGAGAGCGGAAAAGAACCAGCGAAGTGCTTTTGCATTTGCGTATTTATCGCGAGAGACCCGACGTGGACAGTGTGGTGCACTGCCACCCACCGCATGTGACGGCGTTTGCCATTGTTGGCGAGCCCATTCCGATGAGCGTTTTACCGGAACCGGAGGTGTTTTTAGGGGAGGTGCCAACTGCGCCTTATGTTTTGCCTGGGACGCAGGAGTTTGCTGATTCAATTGTTCCGTTTGTTTCGAAGTCTAGCGTTATCGTATTGTCCAATCATGGAGTCGTCAGTTACGACTTGGGTTTGGAAAAAACATATTGGCTGACTGAGATTTTGGATTCCTATTGCCGAATACTTATTAACTCTCGTGCGCTTGGGGACCTGCGTCGTTTTACGCCAAATGAGGCTGCGGAATTGTTGGACTTGAGAGTGCGATGGGGATTTTCTGACCCTCGATCGGAAATGGACTTGGCTGCCGAGGATGTTGGCAATCATGCCGTTTTTCGATCGACTTGGCAGGCGGCTGGTTTGAATCAAAAAGCGTTCAAAGTCAAGCAATTGTAGTTGATCGCAACGGCTTTGGCGAAGCAACTAAAAAAATGGTCGCTATTCGACTTGCGAGCAGCGACCATAGATAGAGTCAACTTACATTTGTGGTTCAATGGACTAGACGGGTGTCACTAGGAATCCGAACGTTGAGCTAGTCGTTGTCAATTGGAATTGTTGATTGAATGCCAACGTTTGGTCGTAGACGCTGACCAGGTCGATATCGACGTTGTTGATGGTTAATGTTTCGACTCGCGAGGCACCCCATCGTTGGTCCTTGATTCGAATAGAGCCTTCGGAAAGTTCGGTTCCAAACGTCAGGTCAACAATCAAATCGCGGTACTCGCGTCGGAAGGAGATTTGGTCAATGCTTTGCAAAGTCGGGAACGACTCCAGAACAATTTTATCGCGACCGCCTAATCGCTTTTCATTGATGGTGTCATTTCCATCACCCAATTGGAAGCGGTAGGTGTCCGAATCACGACCTCCATACATGAAGTCATCGCCACCGTTACTCCAAATATCGTCGTTTCCGTTTCCGCCATCGAGAACATTCGACAAGCCGTTGCCAATCAGTACGTCGGCTTGGTTACTGCCCAATGCGTTTTCGATATCAACATTGAACGCGATCGAAATATTGTCGACAGCATTACCTATCGAGCTGAAAC
>JAHEAM010000120.1:0-6294 GCA_024642765.1 Planctomycetaceae bacterium | reverse complement strand
GAGTCGTGTGGTGTCCAGTCTTGCATGAAACTATATGTGACTGTGTTGGCACCCCAGTCTCGCCAATCATCCCAGCCATTATTTGGCGAGCCATTTGGGAGTCGCAATGCCGTGCGGTAAAGGGGTTCTGTGCGAAATTCGAATTTGTTCCACTCGGACCAAACGGATCCGTTGTTAACTCGGAAAATGTACGTATCGAGCTCGCGGAATCCGTATTTTCCAGTTTGGAGATAGAGCTGATTCATTTGCTGAGCGTTTAGGGAGTGAATTTCCCCTTCGGTCAACAAGGATGAACCGATCCTCAATCGTGCGCTATCATTCGGACGTCCTGGAACCTCGTAAATCTCAAGTGTGGTCCATGCCGGTCCACCATCCGATTTCGAAAACACATTGCCCAAGACTTTGATCAACTTAAGATCTTCACCAAATTGGATGTTTTCGCATGTGAATTTTGGTCTTTCAAGAGTCGTGATGTTTGCCTCATTGATTGCACTCCAGTAGCGTCCGTCGTAGACACGGAATTTAACACGTTCGTTGTAGGCATCGCCTGCTGCGACGTATTGAAGTCCTGGAAGATCAGATGCCTTAACAGAATACCACTGTTGCGGCGTAAAGGTGTTGTTGTTGAGTTTGAGTTTCCCCGAAGATGCACTTGGGTCCGGATCGTAAAATTGATAGACCTTGGCCGTGTTCCCATCGGAATCAAAGTAAGAGAACAAGTCCGAAATGTTGGTAACTAAGCCTTGGATAACATTTGTGGATTGGAAATTTGCGGTGGGTCGATTGATATTTGGACGGGCTTGGACTTCCACATACGAGGTGTTGCTCCACAAGACTCCGTCCCAAACGGCGGTGTAGATTCTTTCGAGCTCATTTGGCGATGTTGCCGTGTAGGTTGCCCCCGCAAACTCAGCTGCCGAAAGATTTCGAGCAACGTTTTGTGGCAGAATGCCACTTGCCAAAGTTGAAATGTAGCCGCTGAAAGTACCGGCCCGGAAGTCGCGAACCGAGAAGGCACCGATGGGCCAGCCGTCTGGATCGTAGCCGGAAATCAAGTCGCTGAGCAAGACGCTTTCGTTTTGTAGCAGTGTGTAGGGTGCCGCTGTCACGACCACAGGTTTTGAAAGGCTGTTTTCACGCACAAAGTAAATATTGAAATCTACAGAGTCGCCAAATCCACTGATGTCGCGAGCGGATAAACGTAGGGTTTCGTGGCCCACAGTCGATCCAGCAACAAATTCCAGATCGGTAATCTCTCCCGAGGAAACCGTAAAATCTGATCCGTTGGAATAAGGTGAGCCAGCCAAGCGGAAATAGCCGCTCGTGAAAACGTTCGAAAGATCCGCAAAACGGTAACGCACCACAGCGTCACCATCTGCGTCGTTCACTGTAAACAAATCAGTTGCCAGAATGGCTTGATCCAACAAAACGTAGCGGATGATTGGTGTAATGACAGGCTGGGCCATGAATTTTGGCTCCTAAATACAGTTCCGAGTATGAAAATGAAGGTCTGATCGCAAGTCCCCTTCATTCTATTTAGATTTCCTAATTTTTCAATCGAAATTAGGCTGCAATCAGTCCATTTAACCCTCCAATTGGCACTTTGTTTCGTGTTTTTCTCGCCCTTTTCAAACAAATCAAAACAATCGGTTGTAACCGTTTAATGCTGCCACACGATAAACTTCGGCCATCGTCGGGTAATTGAAGGTTGAGTCGGTGAAGTACCTGAGCGTGTTGCCGCTGCCCGATTGGGCCATGATTGCTTGCCCAATATGGATAATTTCTGTCGCGTTTGAGCCAAAACAATGAACCCCCAGGATTTTTAACGATTCTCGGTGAAAAAGTAGCTTGAGGACGCCTACGGTTTCACCCGTGATTTGTGCCCGGGCGATACTGCGGAAATGGGCAATGCCGACTTCGTAGGGGACTTTTTCTTCGGTCAGTTGTCTCTCGGTTTTGCCGATGGAACTGATTTCCGGGCTCGTGTAAATTCCCGAAGGGATTTCATCCGAGAAACAACATTCCTTGCTCAAACCTAGCATATTGCGGCCTGCTGTCCGTCCTTGCGTGTAGGCAGCACTTGCCAAAGACGGGAAGCCAACGACATCCCCGACTGCATAAATGTTCGGAACGGATGTTTGACCAAGATTATTCGTCGCCAAGTAGCCGCGTTTGTCTGGTTCCAAGCCAGCGTTTTCCAACTTTAGGTCGCTAGTATTTCCGACTCTACCTGCCGCCCAAAGTAGCAATTCTGATTTGATTTGCTTTCCGCTTTTTAAATGAATGATGACTCCATCATTTTGCCCTTCGATTCTCTCAAACACTTCATCATGCCGAATCACTACGCCGCGTTCGCGCATGTGGTAACTCAATGCATCACTGATTTCATCATCTAAGAAATCGAGCAGACGCGATCGACTGTTGATTAAGTTGATTTTCCATTCTAGGTTTCGGAACATGGAGGCATACTCACAGCCGATCACTCCAGCTCCATAAATGGAAATCGAATGGGCTGGAATGTCGAGATCCAAAATCGTATCACTGTCGAAAATTCGTGGATGTGTAAAGTCCACCGAATCGGGACGAAACGGGCTAGAACCAGAAGCAATAACAATGTTGTCCGCGGTCAGGAGTTCTTTGTTGACTTCGATTGTGTGTGTGTCAACAAATTGGGCCGCGCCTTGAATCACCTCAACTGAGTTTCGTTCATAAAAGTTTGATCGCAGGTTTACCTGACTGGAAATAATTGCCTGGGCGCTTTTTCGCAATTCAGAAACGGAAACATTGGCACGCACGCCTGCCTGTTTAAAAAGAGGATTTTTGAGAGCTTCCGTCAATTGATAGATTGCGTTGCGCAACGCCTTGCTAGGAATGGTGCCCCAATGCGTGCATCCTCCACCAATGCGATTGTAACGCTCGATGACACCAACTTTTTTGCCGCCTTTGGCAAGTTGCATAGCGGCACCTTCGCCGCCCGGCCCAGAACCTATAACGATAACGTCAAATTTTTTCGCCATGGCGGTTTTTCGGTCTTACAGGATCCAAATGATTGCGGAAGTCGCGGGCACCTAGGGAGATACTTAATCGGTTTCGGCAAGGCGACTTTTGGTTGATTAACAACTCCCGCCAAGCGGCTTTGATCCTCGCAATCGTGCCAAACCTAAGAACTCACAATTAGTATTTCCCTTGCCATCGACAAGGTCGACAAGGTGCTCTCCTAGTACGGGAGCAAACTTGAAGCCATGTCCCGAGAGCCCTGCAGCAAATGCCGCATTTTCCATCCCTTCGAATCGGTCCACCAAGAAATGTGAGTCAGGTGACATCGTGTACAAGCAAACGGACGAATACACCAAACGCTGTTTGGTGAATTCAAAATGGTCTTTCAAAAATGTTTCGCTACGCGCCAAGTCATCAACGTTGACGGTCCGATCAACTTCGCTTGGGTTTGCCAGTGACTGTCCGCCCGTATGTTCTGCGATCTTCATTCCCAGTTCGTCGACTTGTGGGAATCCGTAGAAACACCCGTCGGGACTGTCAAACAGAAAACAACACATGCCGTTGGCAGCGTGGATTTCGTACCGATCGATTTGAAACCAATGTTGTTGTTTTCGTTTCAATACGAAGTCTGTATTCACGCCGGCGAGTAGATCGCTTGCCCAAGCGCCTGGGGCGATGACTATTCGTTTTGCTCGCACTGTTTCGCCCGGCAGTTCGACCGAAATGTCACCTGCTGAACTGGCGCTCCAGGACTTTACGCAAGCATTAGCTCGCAGTTTTGCGCCGCCGGCAATTGCCAAACGAATCATCTGAGCGACGCATTTTTCGACTCGTAAGAAGCCTGCCGAGGATTCGAATAGGCCAATTTGGTCATCCGCAATATTGAAGACTGGCCAGCGAGCCTTGATTTCCTGGGCGGACATTTCGTCGACGACCAGATTGAATTGATTAGCACTTCGGCGCACTCCACATAAAATTTCTGAGTCCGTCGGTCCAACCTGTAACAGACCTGGTTGCTCGAACAGACTCGAATGCGTTTGACGTTCGATCTCACGCCAAAGAGGATAGGTTTCTTGTGCCAACGGCACATAACTCGGGTGTTCAAAATAAGCTTGGCGAATGATTCGCGTTTGACCATGAGAACTGCCACGATCGTGTCCGGCGCCAAATTGCTCCAGACCTAAAACTCGCCATCCTCGCCGCGCACCTGCCAACATGGCAGCACTACCGACCCCGCCTACGCCCACCACAATCAAATCGTATTCACTGTCAATCATTCGCTCAAACGTTCCCTTGCGACTCCCAATGATCTTGGCGACTAATGCTTCCTAGTAATTTGGCGTGGGCGGCCGATACAATTCGGGGTTGATTGTTTTGAACCAATCGATTGTTTTCTGCAAGCCTTCACGCAAGGGCACCTTGGGTTCCCAATTCAAGTACTTTTTAGCAAGTGTGATGTCAGGTTGCCGCCGAGTCGGATCGTCCGGTGGCAGTGGTTTGTAGATGATTTTCGAATTTGCGCCCGTCAATTCTACGGTCAGTTCGGCTAGTTGCTTGATCGTATACTCACCTGGGTTTCCGATATTTACTGGAAAGAAGACTTCATCCGCAGCGTTCATTAAACGAATGAAGCCTTCGACCAAGTCGTCTCGGTAACAAAACGAACGCGTTTGCGAGCCGTCGCCATAAATCGTGATATCTTCATTCGCGAGGGCTTGACGAATAAAGTTCGAAACCACACGCCCGTCGAACGGGTGCATCCGTGGTCCATAGGTATTGAAGATCCGACAAATGCGAGTTCTCAATTTATTCATGCGGTGATAGTCCATGAACAACGTTTCGGCAGCGCGTTTGCCTTCGTCGTAACATGCTCGGACGCCGATCGGATTCACGCAACCGCGATACGATTCGGGTTGAGGGTGGACTTCTGGGTCGCCATAAACTTCACTTGTGGATGCTTGGAAAATCTTGGCGTTGCAACGACGAGCCATTCCTAACAAATTGATCGAGCCCAAAACGCTTGTTTTCATCGTTTTTATGGGATTGTACTGATAATGCCCCGGTGCCGCTGGGCATGCCAAATTGTAGATTTCATCTACTTCGAGAAAAATGGGATGAACGATGTCATGGCGTAAGAGTTCGAAATTCGATTTTCCGAGCAGATGAACGACATTTGATTTTTGGCTGGTAAAAAAATTGTCGAGGCAAATCACGTCGTGGCCTTGTTCGACGAGGCGTTCGCAAAGGTGAGAGCCCAAAAAACCTGCACCACCTGACACCAAAATCCGCTTGATTATATCCACGACTTTTTCGTCTCCAGCTATTTTTTCTAAGGAATGTCAAGGTAACAGTATAAATCAATTGGAAAATTGCGAAATGAGGATGGGGCCTAACAAAACGCGGGCATCGTTTGAATGCTTTTCTATTCCAGCTCGTTTCGCAGTTCTGCTGACGAAAGCCGCAATGTTTAGGTATAATTCGCCTAGCGCACATTGTTATCGTTAATGAACTTTGGTGATACTGTATTGAATACTGGGGTGATCTGATGAATATTCGACAATTTGGACTCGTGGTTTTGGTTGGTCTATTAGCGACCCATTTGGGATTGGCTCAAGATCAAGCCCAAAGAGCAAAAACTACCTCGACAAGCTCCGCGAAAGTGGACGCAAAAAAAGCGGACGCAAAGAAAATCGTTTTCTTGGCAGGAAATCCCAGCCATGGATATGGTGCCCACGAGCACTATGCCGGATGCGTATTGCTTGCCAAAAAGCTCGAAGAAGGAATGCCCAATTTCGAAACGACAGTGTACCAATATAAATGGCCCGACGACGCGTCTGCCTTTGACGGGGTCGATTGTGTTGTCATGTACGCCGATGGAGGAGGCGGCCATCCGGCTTTGGCCCATTCCGAACAACTTGATAAACTCGCGCAAAGAGGTGTCGGGATCGTTTGTCTGCACTATGCTGTGGAAGTTCCAAAGGGTGATGCAGGTGAGCAATTCAAACGCCTTTTGGGCGGCTATTTTGAAACCGAATGGTCTGTGAATCCGCATTGGGTTGCCAAATTCGAATCGTTTCCCGATCACGATATTAGTCGCGGTGTTCAACCCTTCGCCATCGAAGACGAATGGTACTATCACATGCGGTTCCGTGACAAAATGGAAGGCGTGACGCCAATTCTCTCGGCATTGCCTGGAGCTGAGACGTTGACTCGCCCCGATGGTCCACACAGCGGAAACCCAGACGTGCGGCAAGCGGTTGCTAAAGGCGAATCGCAACATGTTGCTTGGGCCACAGA
>JAHEAM010000572.1 GCA_024642765.1 Planctomycetaceae bacterium | reverse complement strand
CGGCGTAGATCGTTCCAATCGGCTTGCGGATCAATTCGGCCACGTCTTCACAAGACTTTCCCTCAACAACACTCAGCTCAAATGCCCGCCACGTGTCGATGTTGACATCCATTCGCACAACAGCGGCGGCACGATGATATCGTTCGCGTTGAGACTCCAAATCAAGTTCCTGCGCGACTTCCGAATTCGATTCGGGATGGTCATTGAGAAGGTCCTGAACGTCCGAGCCTCCAGCCGCTGCATCGTTGGGTGACCTACTCAAGGAATTCAAAATCGCGTTCTTGGCGACTCGAGCAAGCCAATTCCGAAAGCCGATTTCGGGATCGGTTTTCTCCCATCGGTCGATCGCGCCTGCGACGCGAATTAGGACACCTTGCGCCAAATCTTGAGCATCAGCGTCCTGCAGGCCACGCTTTCGGGCCATTCGATAAATCACGGGGCGATAAAGAGCAACGAATTGCTCCCAAGCCTCGCGATTTTCGGGTGACCTAATCTGCGCGATCAGGGTCGATTGTGTTTCTGGAAATTGGCTCATGTGGGTCCTCTCGTAGACTTAACCCAGCGACTATCTCAAATCTGACACAAGAAACTTAAAAATAGTACAGTTGCGAAAATTCAGGTGCATGAGGCCGTGACAAGTCCATTTTTTGGGTTTGTTGTCCTGCAGGGACACGGGTTTGCCATCCGAACGCCTACTGGCAAAACCACCAAAATAGCCTTTTTGATAGTTTAGTCGTAAGTGTGTTCCCGAGACGATCATTGCGAAGATTGTTCCAGCTTCACTTAACGGTTAGAAGATGGATTCCGATATTCGCCTGATCGGAAACCAATACGACAATTTTCCAGTACAAGCGTGCCCAAAACGATTAACCGACGTAGTGCGGAACTAAAATAAAAGGTCGCCATTGCCGTTCCTTGATCATTCTTCCTTACACCGGTCTTTTAACCAGATGCCAACACTTTTTATTTTAGCGGGACTACCGGGTCCCGGAAAAACAACGTGAACCAAGCACTTGCTCAGATTAGAAAAGAGAACGAGGCAAACGAATAGTTGTCAAACAAAAAACCCAAGGTCGAAAAACCTGCCAAACGTGCGGCGATCTACTGCCGAGTGAGTACATTCGACCAAAACCGCGGCGACTACAGCAGCCTTGAAGATCAGGAGCAGCGTTTACGCCGTGCCGTGGACGATGATGGCGGTGAAGTTTTTCAAGTTTTCAAGGAAGTCGCCAGTTCGGCAAATCTCGAACGCGACCAAATCAAGAAAATGCTCGGAAAACTCGGCGAGTTCGATGTTATTTATGTGACGAAGCTTGATCGGCTATCTCGAAATATGAGTGACTGGTGCAAATTGAATGAGTTGCTTGATGAATCGAACTGCGCACTGGTTTCCGTAACACAGAAGATCGATACAACCACAACGATTGGTCGATTCTTCCGTGACCTCTTAATGCTGTTCGCACAGTTTGAGAGGGAGATGATCGCCGAACGCACTTACAAAAAAATGGCTGAGCAAGCCAAGAAAGGTCGGTGGGGCGGTGGCAGACCAATCTTGGGTTACGATGCTGTCGATAAGAAATTGATCGTCAACCAAAAAGAAAGAAAACTCGTTGGGATACTTTTCGACAAATATCTTGAACTTGCCTCTCTATCACGAACGTGCCGGTGGGCCAATGATCAGGGATACCAAACCAAACACTGCAGCTTGCAAAACGGCAAAGAAGTCACGTCTCGCAAATTCAGGCGAGCCGATATTCAAAGGATGCTCAACAACATAACCTACATTGGAAAAGTCCGTTTTGACGAAATGGAATTTGACGGTGAGCACGAAGGAATAATTGACGCGAAGAAATTCGCTGAAGTTCAGAAATTAATGGAGGCGAAAAAAGACAAACCCAGACGCGGAGATCAATCGCAACAGGACACTTTACTCTTGGGCATTTTGCGGTGCGGCTATTGTGGCTGCGCTTATACAACAAGTTTCGTGAATAAGAAGATGAAAGATGGGTCAGTTCGCCGTTACTATTGTTACAAATGCACAACAAAGTCTAGGCAGGATGCCAACGCTTGTTGTGGTGCGGACTTAAAGTCCAATATGATCGACCAAGCGGTTGTCGACTATATTCGAGATTTCTCGCAGCAGCCCCAGTTGCTCAAGGCGGTTGTCGAAGCGTTCGTAGAAGCTACTCGTGCAGGTGTCAAAGGATTAGAAAAAGAACGAACCGCGCTCAGTAAGCAACTTTCGAAGCAAAAGAAAGATTCAATTTCGCTGGTCAGCCGATTAACCGACCCCGAGCTTAGCGGGATCCCTGCAATTAAGGATCGACTTTCGGAGCTTGAAGCGGACCAGCAATCGCTGAAATCACAAATCACGGAACTGACGCTTCAGATCCGCGACCGAGGCGACCTGGATGTTTCAACTGAAGAAGTGCAATCCGCCTATGCAGATTTCGCGGGACTCTGGGATGAACTTGAATTCGACGAACGCCAATATGCGACTCGATTGCTGCTCAAGTAGGTAACATTGAATTTCATGAAAAAAAAGAGGGTTCCATAAAAACTGAGGCTTGGGGCAGACGCCCCGAGCCTCTAAAACTCTGTCTGGCTACGCAATCAAAAAAGTTGCGTAA
>JAHEAM010000119.1 GCA_024642765.1 Planctomycetaceae bacterium | reverse complement strand
CCGCCTGCAGAAAATTTACACAACTGCGGCGATGAAGAAAGGGCGTTGGCATGGCGACAAGTTAAAGGTAGAACGACAATTAGAAATAGGCGCAAACAGATGCCTTGAGAGATCGCAGTCACAAGTATGAAAGTTGTGAGGCTTTCTCGCCAGTGGCTATCAATCATTTACCAAAAACCCATTCAAGAACACGAAAAAGTGAGTGAAGAATCCATACATATCCCGATAATGCCCAATGAAATAATGGATCTTCTTCAGGTTCAAGCTGGCAAAACGATCGTCGATGGTACGTTCGGCGGCGGCGGGCATAGCGCACTGTTTTTAGAACACGTCGGCGCCGAAGGTTTGCTTATCGGATTGGATCGCGATCCACTTGCAATCGAACGCGGGGGCAAGCGTTTTCTAGATTCGGCCTCCTTGCATGCCGCGAATTACGCGGACTTGCCGGAGATCCTCGACGTTTTAAAAATCGAAAGTGTTGATGGCATCCTGCTTGACCTAGGTTTATCCTCAGATCAACTTGCCGACAACGAACGCGGCTTTAGTTATCATGCGGAAGGCGATCTCGATTTGAGGTTTAATCCGAACGAAGGTCTACCGGCTTGGAAGTTGCTCGAAAAAGCAAATGAGAAAAACCTCGCCAACATTATTTACGATTTCGGCGAGGAGCGAATGAGTCGCGTAATCGCTCGACGCATATGCGAACAACGTCGCGTTCGTCCGATACGAACCGCAGATGACTTGGCCCAGCTATTGCGGCGTACTGTCCCCCGTTCTAAGAACCATTCGATCGATCCAGCAACGCGAACGTTTCAGGCATTGAGAATCGCAGTCAACGAAGAACTGAAGTGGTTGCAAGTCGCCCTGAAACGACTGCCCGGATGTTTGAACATCGGCGGAAGGATCGCAATTTTGAGCTTTCATTCTCTGGAAGACCGAATGGTCAAACAGGCCTTCCTGGCTGACGAACGCCTCAAAATCTTAACCAAGAAACCACTCCGCCCTTCCGAAGAAGAAGAACAGACCAATTCCCGCAGCCGGAGTGCGAAACTTCGTGTCGCCGAACGCGTTCGGTAAGGAACACGATTTAAGAGAAATACTATTTTTAAAAGAAATACTATTTTGGCGCGATCAATAGAAACGCAAGATACAAGATCGCGACACATACCAGCATCGCAACGATATTGAACACAGCTCGATAACGGAGTCGAGTCCGGCGGTTTGGAATGGGGAACTCAATTTGTTCGCCATCGATGGTGACGTAGCCAATTTGTTTTTCTGTTGTAGAAAACTCAGATTCGACTTCTTTGTGCGATTGGGCAGAATACAACAGCGCTCGACGCGACGCAGCACCAGTCACGACCAAGCCTGCGTGCCGTTTTGGAGGCAACCATCTGTTGAAATCGATGCGACCATTGAACTTTGGAGGCAACATGGTCGCCATTTTGATTAGTGAATCAGCTGTTGGGCGTTCTAAATACAACTCTTCCCCTAAATTGGTTCTGGTCGTCTGGTCTACGAAATTCGTGACCGTTGCTGTTTCCTTTTCCGGAATGGAGTCTATCTGTGGTTGCGGTTCGCTTTTTCTCTTTTTTGGTTTTGGTACCGAAGAATTATCTGTTTCCTCCGCGGCAGCTTTTGGGGGCTGCCGATCGGCTTCCGATTGAAAATTGCGTTTGCACTTGGCGCAGGTGTAAGTTTCGCGAATTGTGGCGAAACGCGTTGGGCTATGGCAATAAGGACAAGTAAAAATTGGCACTTGCCGAATGTCTCCTAGCTAGCGGCCTGTGGTGTTGAAAATTCGATCACCCGCATCGCCCAAACCAGGCACGATGAACTTACGGTCATTCAAGCATTCGTCGATCGCGCAGGTATGAATTTCGATTTCTGGCAACTGACGCTGTAATCGCTCAATACCTTCCGGCGCCGAAATTATCGAGAGCATTTTGATTCGTTTTACACCCCATTCCTGCAAGACCTCGCATGCCAAAATCGCTGATCCACCGGTGGCCAACATTGGATCAAGTACAAACGCAATTTCGACCGGTTCGCCTGGCGGCAGCTTATCATAGTACCGAACGGGCTTAGCGGTTTCTTCATCTCGATAAAGTCCCAAGTGCCAAATCTCGGCAGTAGGAATCATGTCAAGCATTGCATCAACCATTGCGATACCAGCTCGCAAAATGGGTACAACACCAATTCGATTCAGCAACATTTTCCCGACCATCGGCTGGATCGGAGTCTCGATCGACCTATCTGTCATTAATAAATCCCGAGTAGCCGCAAACGCCAATAACATCGAAAGCCGATGAACTGTCGCCCGAAAATCACTGGATGACGTTGTTTTGTCACGCAATGTCGTCAGATGGCATGAAACTAAGGGATGTTCAAGTGGAAAAAGGCTTGGCATGTCGTTCGTTTGAGGAATAGGCATTTTAGTCGTTGCTTGAAGAAGACCATCAAATCCGATGCCTCAATTCTATTTGACAAAACATTTCAGAGAAAGAAGTAATCCACGGGCCACCTTATTTCTCGCGTTTTCTCCACCAATAAACGAGCAGTGGTATTACAGGAATCGCCAACGAGACGCCAAGTGCTATCGAAAGCCAATCCTGCTCGATGGCAAATGCTCCGAGGGTAGAATATCCGAATGCTAAAACCAAGTTGGCAATAGCCACCGGGCCTGCCAATCGGATGAACACCCAACGCCGCGCCCCAGCAAACAACACAGTGCCTTCGGCCAACACGGGCAGCCCGCGACAAAATGCGACCAACCATGGCCCAATGTTGTTGCGCTCTTCGCTGTTCGAATCGGTTTCGCCTTGCCCTTCCGATTTCGATGTCCCAGCGTGACGTCCAGCAACGAAACGAGCCATTCTGAATCCAATGTAAGCAGACAGACACAGCCCTATCCAATTGACCAAACCACCTAGCAACCAACCAAACCAAGCCCCAGAAAACGTGCAAACAAAACTACTCGGAATCGGCAATAAAATATCAGCAATCAATAGCGCGATGATTGCCGCGGAACCTGCGAACGAGTTTTGTTCCAAAAACTCACGCTCAATACCCCAAACGGACTTTTGCAATTGCTCCGTGTTTCCTAACGCATTCTGCGATTCGCCAGTAAAGAAGCCCTCAATCGTCGCCTCCATCCATGGCCCAATGAACAAAAACGGTAGAATGGTAATCAACAAAATGGCAGCAATTGTCCAAGCCGTTTTTCTGGAATGTGCCAAGCCATTATCCTGACCCGATGGATTTTCGTAAGTTTTATGCATTTATTCCGTCGAATTCGAATTCCAAAATTGCAGCCGACTCGGGCGATTACACTTCCGAATGCGATTAACCGAATCGCTATCAGTTGCGCCGTAGTCTCGATTATGTTGACTAGTTGCCAACAAAGCAATTCGCGCACAGCAATCATCAGTGGAGATTCGATGGTTCCTCATTTTTATGGGGAGTCCGTTCGCTTCGATTGCGAAAATTGCCGTTTCCAATTCCGAAGCTCCATTAGCCAAAAACCGATAAACGAAACTGCGATCTGTCCAAACTGCAGTCACCCCACCACTTGGTCCAAAGGCGTAGCTGTGCCTGCAGAAATCTGCGAAATCAATACAGCAAGCTCACTCAACCGCTGGGATGTCGTAGCGCTCATGCCGACAGCAAATACGACCTCTGGCCGAATCAAACGAATCGTCGGCCTGCCAGGTGAACGGCTTCAGTTTCAAAACGGCGATTTGTTTATCAACGGAGCCAGGGTTCAAAAGGCATGGCCCGCGATTCTTGCGACGCGCGTGCTGATGTTCGACTCCGCAAATTTGATGCAAGCAAGATTTGCAGCGGAACCCAACGAACAAACCTGGTTCTGCGACAACTCGATATGGCGTTTCGAAGCGATTTCAACTGGCCCCCACTACGGTAAACTTGTTTACCAACATGAGCGATGCACATCCATCTCTCAGGACTCAGAGTCGATGCCGAAGTACTTTCCGTTAGAAGACTATTATGCCGAGAACCAAAATACCAGCAGACGTTTTCATCCGATGGGTGACGGCATTTTTGAAATGAACGTTTCATTGTCGGCAGACGCCGTGTTGCGAACGAACGTGTTTGCGTTTGGCCGCTGGCTTTCAATTGTGGTTTCAGAAGGTTGCGTTGAACTCAGAAATGGTACTGAGTTACTTACTAAGAAGATGCACCCAACTTCTTTAGCACGAGACGATTTATTACTTGTTGTTGCCGCAATCGACCATCAAATATTTGTATGTGTCAACGAAACGGAAATGATTCAATACGACGTTGCCGAGACAGATTCCTCAAACCAATTCCAAACGCCGTTTTTGGAATGGGAAGCGATTCAAGGGTATGGCAGCCTTCGGCGGGTTCGCATTTGGCGAGATTTGTACTTTTATGATGAGACTTCGACCGACTGGGAAGAACACGCTGTCAACCGCCCCGAAGGTACAACAATCCCTGACAATTCCTACTTTGTACTCGGGGATAATCTTCCCGTCTCGCGGGATAGCAGAAATTCCCCAGTAGAATTCGTGCCGAGGTCACAGGTATTGGGCATTATCAAACAGTAATGCCGTCGTTTGTTCAACTAAGAGCCTGTCCCAAAAGGCGGGCACTAGAGCAATCGACAGTATGCCGATTCGTAGTCTGTTGGCAAAGTACTCAGGACCTCGTGTCCGTCAGATGTCACTAGGACATCGTCTTCAATTCGAACACCACCGAAACCTGGTAAATAGATGCCTGGTTCGACCGTCACTACCATTCCCGCTTCAAGCAAACCGCCAGGACGCGTCGGTGAAAACGAGGGGCATTCATGAACCTGCAAACCGAACCCGTGTCCGAGTCCATGCCCAAAATACTTATCAAAACCTGCCTTGGCGATCAGGTCGCGAGCCGTGCGATCTATGAATTGGCAATCCACGCCGGGCTTGATCATCGCAATGGCAGCGAGTTGTGCTTGGCGGACAATCTCGTAAATTTTTTCAAACTTTGGCGGGCATTTGCCGGTAATCAAGATTCGCGTTAAGTCACTTGCGTAACCGCGATAACGCGTTCCCCAATCAATTAAAACAAATGGACTCGATTCGACCGTTTGTTTCGTAAGCGTCGCGTGCGGCAGTGCAGCCCGCGCCCCAACGCCGACGATCGGCGGAAAAGCACTTCCTTCCGCTCCCAGCTTGCGGGCTTGATGTTCTAGGTTGTGACCAATCTCGCGTTCGGTTTGGTCACCACGCAGTTGTTCGCGTATGATCATGAATGCACGTTCATTAATTTCGATTGACTTGCGGATCGTTGCAATCTCAAGTGAATCTTTGATTGCTCGCAACGCTTCTACCTGACCGCTTGTGCAAACCAAATTGCAACTCGCCATCAAATTGGACCAATCGTCAAATGCGGCCTTGCTAACCACGTGACCTTCGATGGCTAGCGAAGACAGCTTAAGTTTCGTAATCAGAGCAGCTGCGGATTTAATTGTGCTGACGCTATCGCTTTTGATCTCGCACTTCAGCCCTGGACACTCCTCCTCGATTTGCGTTGTAAATCGAGAGTCGCTAATCAGCACAAGGTCTTTCGGCGTGATCAGCAGATAGGATGCATCGCCTGTGAATCCGGTAAGATAGGTGATGTTGATTGGGCTACTTACAAAGAGATTAGTAAGCCCCTCGGCTTTAAGCCTGCGACGCAGACGAGAAACGCGATCGATAAAACATTTTTGTGCCATAGATCCTGAAGCCTCGCAATCGAAAAAGTAAGGGACGCGATTTATCGACTTACACGCTGCACTCGATCTCGTATTGATTGGAGCTAAGCGATTCACGAGCCCGCAACGCCCGGTTTTGAAGTTGCATCATTCGCATATCCCACAGTGATTTTAGCGTTTAGCCATTGATAAGCGAGCGACTAACGAGGGCCATCGCTAAAACCATTGGCAACAATAAAACCGATCCTGTAATGATATCAAGCTCAGAATCGCTGGCATGCCTTCCGGATGCTGTTGGATCGCAACTGTCTCCCGGTGAAAGTCGCTTCGCTGCAACCGCCGGCTAATCGATTGAAAACCACCAGTTCATAAAATGAAAATTCAAAACCGGCAAGTCGGGCCTAGATTTTGATCGTTGCAACTAAATTGTGTTTGATCACTCCAGCTTAGCTTAGAGAGCGAGCAGCAAGCGACTAGGAGCTTCAAGATATCCAATAACGTCGTTCAAAAACCGAGCAGCCGTGGCACCATCAATCAGTCGATGGTCATACGACAAACTTAAGGGCATCATTAGGCGTACGACAACCTGGTCACCGACGACGACCGGCAGTTTACGTGAACGGCCCACCAGCAAGATGGCCGTTTCCGGAATATTAATAATAGGAGTCGAATAGGTTCCGCCAATTGCACCAAGATTGGAAATGGTAAAAGTTCCGCCGCGCAAATCGTCGACTGAAAATTTCCCTTCTCGAACGTTCGTAGCAATTTCGTGCAGGTTCCTCGCGATATCGGGGATCGCCAATTTATCAGCGTTTCGCAACGAAGGTACAACGAGTCCGCGATCTGTATCGACGGCGATTCCAACGTTCACGTATTCTTTAAAAACAACTTGTTTCTGCTGAGTGTCAATAGCGGCATTGATGGTCGGATGTGCCTTGAGAGACATCGCTACAGCCTTGACCAAGAACGGCATGGCTGTGAGTTTGATACCGCGAGCTTCGTAATCCTTCTTATTACTCTGCCGGATCAAATCGAGGTCCGTGACATCTGCGTCATCGAAATTGGTTACGCGAGGCACCGTCGACCACGACTCATGCATCTTTTGCGCGATGGTCGCCCGAATTTTTGACATGCGTTCAACGCGGACTGCGCCGTACGCGTCCGAGGTCGCCGTTGGGGAAACCGATTGAGATGTGGACGCAGAACTAGGTGCCAACATGACATCTGCCCGTGCCCCAGATTTGGGGCCGCCCGATCGCACAACACCTAAGATATCATCCCGAGTGATTCGTCCGGACGGCCCGGTTCCATCCACTGTACGCAGATCAACCCCTACCTCTCGCGCGAACCGTCGCATCGCTGGACCGGCTGGAATCAACCCCAGCTCCGACGTCGCCGATTCAGACGCCGCAACTGAAGTTTGTGGGGCAGGCGATGAGGCTGGTTGAGGTGCAAGAGCTGGTGATGAAGCTTTTGGAATTGGAGCCGTAACAGACGGTGGCGTTTCAGCTGTTGCCGGCGATGCCGCGGGTTTTGCTGGCTCTGGAGCCGGAGCAGGCTTCACGGTTTCAGGCTTCGCAGCATCCAAACTTTCAAGGGTCACAAGGACTTGACCGACCGCTACTGAGTCACCCGATTTAACATTAATTGAAACGACTTTTCCGGCGTAAGTCGATGGCACCGTGACGGTGGCTTTGTCCGTTTCAAGCTCCACAATTCCATCGTCGATTTTTATCACATCGCCTACATTTACGAAGACATCGAGAACGTCACCCGAGTCCACACCTTCACCCAATACCGGAACTTTGATTTCAATTGCCATGTTATCGAGGTCGTCGCTTAATAGGTTTGAATTGTCGTATTTTGTTTCTAAAACTGACGTCTTTTAGGGCGATTAGAATTAGCCTTCGAATTTATCAGCACTCGAGTGTTTTACAGCTTTCCGCAAGCGCATCTGAGTGGACCAATTGCCTTTGACTCATGCCAACTAATTCCCGAGGTCTTAACCGCCGTCGGTCGCTTTTCAGGCGTACAGCGGATTGACTTTTTCGGCGTCGATTCCCAAGTCCTTGATGGCCTTGGCGACCGTTTCATAGTCGAGTTGCTTCAACTGCGCAAGTTGATACAAGGCTGCAATCGTAACAAACTCTGCGTCGACTTCAAAGTGTCGACGAAGAGCCTGACGTGTCTCGCTGCGGCCCATTCCATCCGTACCAAGTGCCATGTATGGTCCCGGCATGAACTGCGAGATTTGCTCCGAATGCGCCCGAACATAATCGCTTGCGGCCACAAACGGACCTTTCACGCCCTCCAGCACGCTTTCGAGATAGCTCTTGCGAGTATCTTTTTTCAGTGGATGCAAGAATCGTTCGCGGGCGACTTCCTGCGCTTCACGCCGAAGTTGAGTGTAACTGGTTGCGCTCCACACATCGCTTGAAACGTTGAATTGTTCGGCCAAAATTTCTTGGGCCCGGAGCACATTCATCATGATCGCACCGCTTCCAAACAAGTTCACGTGCAAATTGCTCTTGGGCACTTCGCGCGAACGGAATTTATACAGGCCCTTGCAAATCCCCTCTTCGACGCCAGCGGGCATTTCAGGCATTGCATAATTGTCATTGCCAACCATCAAGTAATAGATGGCTGCTTCGTTGTCCTCGTACATACGTTTCAAGCCATCAAAAATGATAGTGGCCGTTTCGTAATGAAATGCTGGATCGAACGAGCGAACTGTCGGGAAGGCGATGGCATTCAACAAACTGTGACCGTCTTGATGCTGCAAGCCTTCGCCATTTAATGTCGTCCGCCCCGCTGTACCGCCAATCAGGAAGCCTTTGGCTCGCATGTCGGCCGCAGCCCAAATCGAATCGCCAACGCGCTGAAAACCAAACATCGAGTAATAAATGTAGAACGGAATCATATTCACGCCATGTGCCGAATACGCTGTACCCGCTGCACAGAACGATGACAACGCACCGCACTCAGAGATACCTTCCTCCAAAAGTTGTCCGTCACTCGCCTCTTTGTAATAGGCCAACTGATCGGAATCGACGGGCTCGTAAAGCTGCCCAGCATGTGCGTAAATCCCAATTTCTCGGAATAAACCTTCCATACCAAACGTTCGCGATTCGTCAGGCACGATCGGAACGATATTTTTGCCGATTTTTTTGTCCTTGCACAACCGACCGAGCAGACGAACGAAGCCCATCGTCGTCGAAATTTCTTTTCCATTGTCGCGATCGACAATGTTGCGATACTCTTCGAATCGAGGTACGGAAATCTTTACGGGCGAATTGTTTCGGCGTGGTACTGAACCACCCAAAGTTTGACGTCGTTCCGTCAGATATTTGTGTTCCGCGCTTCCTTCGGCGAATCGATAAAATTTCATCGCTAGAGCGTCGTCGTCTGAAAGAGGTACCGAGAAACGGTTGCGGAACCCGAGCAGTTCGTGCTCATTTTGCTTCTTCATGTTGTGGGCTATGTTGCGGCCCTCGCCGGTTTCACCCAAACCATAGCCCTTGATTGTCTTCACCAAGATAACGGACGGGCGGCCTTTGGTTTCGGTCGCAGCCTTGAAAGCAGCGTAGACTTTATTTGGATCGTGTCCGCCACGACGCAAACGTTCCAGCTTCTCATCGGAATAGTTTTTCACGAGTTCAAGCAACTCTGGGTACTTTCCAAAGAAATGTTCGCGGATGTAGGAACCGGGCATCGCGACATATTTTTGATATTGTCCATCGACAACTTCGCCCATGCGTTTGACCAACAATCCGGTATCATCGTTTTCCAAAAGCGGATCCCAGTCCTCGCCCCAAACGACTTTGATCACGTTCCAGCCAGCGCCGCGGAAGATCGCTTCGAGTTCTTGTATGATCTTTCCGTTGCCGCGAACGGGTCCATCCAAGCGTTGCAAATTGCAGTTGATGACGAACGTCAAATTTTCCAGGTTCTCGCGTGCCGCCAACGAAATC
>JAHEAM010000571.1 GCA_024642765.1 Planctomycetaceae bacterium | reverse complement strand
TTTCGGCACCGTCGGTACGAACGAGTTCGGCAATATTTGTTTGCGGAAGCGCATATCGGCGATCACCGACAGCCACAATCATTGATGGCACAATGGCCAAGGTTAGTGGCAACGTGATGCTGATTTTGCTTCCTTTGCCAAGTTCAGACGTTACTTCAACGCTTCCACCTAACTTTTCGATATTCGTTCGAACGACGTCCATGCCTACGCCGCGACCGCTCACAGCGGTGACGGCTTCAGCCGTTGAAAATCCAGGCGCGAAAATAAGATTTACCGCGTCGCGGTCGCTCATCTGGTTTGCGGAGGACTCTGTAAGAAGCCCTTTTTCAATCGCTTTTTTTCTAAGTTTTGCAGGATCCATTCCTGCACCGTTGTCAGTAATTTCAATCATCACCTTACCGGCTTGATGGAAAGCACGCAGTAGGACGTCGCCTGACTCTGGCTTGCCAGATGCAACGCGAATCTCTGGGGTTTCGATACCGTGGTCGCACGAGTTGCGAATTAAGTGAGTCAGTGGGTCGGCAATCGCCTCAACGATTGTTTTGTCGACTTCGACTTCGTTCCCTTCCATCCGCAACGTGATTTGTTTGCCCAGTGTCGATGACAGGTCGCGAATAACGCGTGGGAATTTATTGAAAACATTTCCAATAGGCTGCATCCGAGTTTGCATAATCGTTTCTTGCAACTCAGTGGTCACCTGATCGAGGCCCCCAACAATCGCATCAAGTGCTGCATTGCGGCTGACATCCAAGCTCAGGCTTTGCAAGAGCTGATTCCGGCTGAGCACAAGTTCCCCAGCAAGGTTCATTAAACGATCAAGCACTCGCACCCCGACACGAATCGTTGTTTCGCTTGTCGGCAATGTCAAATTCGCCACCGCTTCATTCGAAGTCGAAGGCTTTTGTGCCGTACCGGTCGCTGACTCTCGCGTTGCTGAAATTGCTGTCGCAGTAGCTACTTGTTGCTGGCTTCCAATGGCTTGAGCTAGTGAAATTCCAGACTCAGCAATGTCCAGTTCTCGCGATGCACGACCACTTGGGTCAATGTTTGGAACGTTCTTAATATCGTCTTCGTGGCTCGTTGATGACGAAATAGTTCCGCTCTTCGGCTTCCTTGGCGATTTGCCAGTTGACCCATCCGCTCGTTTCGCTGTGGCGGACTTTGTTTTTGGATTACGTGCGCGTGACGCACGCTTTGCCTTTGCCACAGGGACCTTCTCTTCCTGTGCAGTTTCTTGCGATTCGTCAGCTACGAGCACCGCTTGAACTTCTTTTACATTCGCATCGTCTGACAGAATCTTGTCGAGTCGTGCGATTAACTCGCTATTATCGGTTTCATTGCTCGTTGTGATGGACTCGATCAACTTGCGCAGCCGGTCGGCGGCTTTGAGCATCACATCAACGTTGTACGGATCCGGGATGAGTTGGTGTTCGCGAACGCGTCCCAAGACGTTTTCAAGACGATGTGCGACGTCGTTGATCTGGGTCAGACCGAGGAAGCCGGCAGCGCCCTTGATTGAGTGGATCGCGCGAAAAACCGTGTTGACTAGCGCATCGTTGATGTCCTTTCCTAAAGCTTCAATCTGCAATAGTTGGACTTCGATGTCGGCTAGGTGTTCACGCGATTCCTCGACAAATTCTCCGAGAATCTCTGATTCGTCCATTGTGTCATACCCCTAAATCTTATTGGCGATGCCCTGAAAGTTGATTCGACCAACCATACTTTCGTTGCGATCTGTTTATTTAGTACAGCCGATCCATTCGGACATTTGCAAAACAGTGCCCCATAACTAGAGGCTAGAAATTAATACCCCATAAAAATGCGTCATGCCCAGTAAAACACTCAAGGTCACCGAAATGAGCAAACTTGGGCTAGTCCGAAGGGTCACGAGAAATTCGCAAAGTTTTCTCAACCAGATCTTTTTCGCATGCTACGGTTCATCATGCACAGCGATAGCTGTATGCGTAGCTAACTTCGTAGCACCGCGAAGAAATTAAGACAATCTACTGAAGGTTTGGAAACCAAATGAAAGTGTTGCTAGTTGACGATTCCGGCGTGATGCGAACGATCATTGCGCGAGGGCTCCGTAGCCTCTTTATTGACGAAGTTGTTGAGGCTGCCGACGGTGTTGAAGCACTTGAAAAGTTTGGCGATGGCGAGGGTTTTGATCTCGTCTTAACGGATTGGAATATGCCCAACATGAACGGGCTCGAGTTGGTCCAAGCACTTCGTGGTGCTGGACACAAGCTTCCAATCATGATGGTGACAACGGAGACCGAAAAGGCGCAAGTACTCAAGGCCATTCAGGCGGGCGTGAATGACTACTTGGTCAAGCCGTTTGATCAAGACATGCTGCAATTGAAGCTCAATCGCGTTTTACCAAGCACTCAATCTGCGTAGCATGCGTTTTGACGCAGAGCGTAAATTAATTTAGGGGCAAATAATGTCACTTTGTATTGATACTCGTACGACGTTGGTTGATGCTGTCAATGCATCTGTCATTGACGTGTTCAGCATGATGGCGAATGAGGAAGCTGTCGCTATTGACAAAGGCGACCTTCCTCGTTCTTTGAGCGCGAGTGGCGTCGTCGACAATGGCCTGACCATCGCGATGGGTTTTTCCGGAGACTTGACCGGC
>JAHEAM010000570.1 GCA_024642765.1 Planctomycetaceae bacterium | reverse complement strand
GAATTTGGGCGTTTGGACCGTTGGGGGAAACGACGCGCACCGTCGCCAAATATTCCGGATCATTTCAAAGAAGAATTTCTGGATTTTGTTACGCGGTGTTTTTCTGATGTGAAAACTCCCGTGGCTTTCGATATCGTTGGTCCTGGGGGATTTCAAGTTACCTGGGCGGTTGACGTCGATGGCTTAGGGTGTTTGCAACGTGGATTGCTGGCAAAGTCCAATTCCATCATTAGACTGTCGACAACACAACCGCTGTCGAAAGATATTTTGAGTAGCAATTCTCATTTCGAGGCGTTGCGTTCGGATCTGTTCAAAGTTGTTCCGATGACCTTGCCAGCTGAATCGATCAACTAACTGATTCGGTTTCGCGATCGGGTTGGTTACGATCCAAAAAGGGGCGATAGTTGAGAAGCTGTACACCTGACTTTGAGACTCGGTATTCAATGCCTCGCCAGATAACGTGACGAAGTGTCAGTGATCTCATTGTTGACGCGAAGTGAACTAACTGAGTCAATGGCGTCGAAACGACCCAAGCAAACCAATGCTGATAGATTGCTGCCTGATTTGCCAGCTGCTGATTGTTTTTGAGTACTTCGATGTTCTCGCGTGCAACCCAGACTAACAATAAAAAGTTCAAAAGCTCGCAACATGCGGTTGCGCTAATTACAAGAAGTGCAGATGTCAATTGGTTGATTGCTAGATTCACGCCGAACAGCAAGAAGCATGAAAGCAGCGTGAGGCCGACCAGAATTCCGTGCCCTAAAACAAGTGCCCACTTTGGATTGTGTAGGCGGACAGTCAACAGTTGCCTGGCGATCCAATAGTGAAGGTCGCGCCAAGCGATCGTTTCCCGGTTGATGACCACGATTTGGCGTGGCCGGACGATTGATAACCCATTGCGGCGACATATTTCTGTCAGGACCGTATCTTCGCAAAAAGTCGTGCCCCAGATTTTCAGTAGGTTTAATTCTTGGATCGTCTCACGTCGAATTGCGAGCGAGCCGCCCCACGGAATTTGATAGAGATTCATTTGGACAATTGCCGCAGCGCTCCATATCGCACGCGTAATGCTTGCAAAATTCGAGCGAGGTTCAAACCAACGATCACCAGTCACGACACCAACCTGGTTGTCTTGCAAGGGGCGAACAATTTCCGTCAGCCAGTTTTTGGCAACAATCGAGTCGGCGTCGACGAGTGCGATGACTTCGATCGACGAATCGAGTTCCTGGATCGCTGACCGCAGTGCCTCACATTTCATTCCGCATTGACCACTGGGTTTTCCAATGAAGTGAACGTGGATCGGAACTTTTGAGTGCTGTTTAATCGCGCTAACCAGAGGCAACGCAGGATCAAGATCCGAGTCAAAAACCGTATGCAACTCGAAACATGGATAGTCCAATGCAAGGACAGCATCGAGGCAGTTACTGAGAGTTGGATCACGGCCACGCAAACATAAAATCACCGCAGCCTTCGGAAAGAACTCATCTGATTGCCAAGTCACCGCTTTGCGCTGCCGTAGGTAGAGCGCAACGTAAACGGCTTGTCCGCAGATTAATGCGAACAAGATCGACGGGACGACGATGTTAAAGAGCAAGAGCAATGTGAATGCCTTGTTTGACAAAACCCTAAACGAGCCCAAAGTATCCGCCATAACGCCAGAATCATACGACCAGTCCAAACAAAACTCTGGCCTCTTCGCCGTAATTGCGTTTGTGGAGGATGAAGTGCCAGTTATCAAGAATCAGCAACTGGGCTACTTCAACATAAGTGACAATTACATGTCTGTTCAGGAAGAGCGTTTACTTTTACTGGTGGGTCCGAGAATCGTCGTTAAGACTGTCACGATCGTCAAAATTTGACCCAAAACTGCCAACCAACCGCAACCAGAATTGAGTTTCCGAATGGCATGCAGCATTCAAGTTCGTCGGTGCTGATCGGCGTTTTAGGACAGTGCCTAACTTTTTGGACCGTTGTAAAGCAGGTTAGCAGCTATCCAGCTTCAGCGGCAAGCTTGCGATGGTCCATAAGTCGTTTGTTGTAGAACGCAATTGTTTCCTTGCGGCGAAGCATTCCGATGAGCTGGTTGCTGTTTTCAGAATCGACAACTGGCAGTTCGTCAATATTCTTTGCTGTGAAGCGAGTCAAAGCCGTATTCAAGTCATCTTCGAGAGTAACGGTAATAACTTTCGTTGTCATGATGTCGTTGGCGACGGCTAGGTGCCAAATGGATTCATCGTAAAGATAAGTTCGAACGTCCTGGGTCGAAAAAATGCCTACGATTCGACGGTCGCCGTCCACGACCGGAAAATATTGTTGTTGTGTTTCTGCCAAAACATGAACAATTTCGTCAAGGTGCATTGATTCGGGAATCATACGCAATTCACTTGTTAGCGGACGATAGACTTCGTTAACCTTGATGCCCTCGAGCATGTCAATCATAAAGTCGCCGCGATGCGCAGGTGAATCAAGACGCGAGGGGACTTGCTTTGTGTACAGTCGCCAAGGCCTACACAGAATAAAAGTCAACGTGCAGCACAACATTGTTGGCATCAGCAACGAGTAGTTACCTGTCATCTCTGAAACCATAATAATTGTTGAAATTGGGGCATGCGCGGCGCCCGCAAAAAAACCAGCCATACCA
>JAHEAM010000118.1 GCA_024642765.1 Planctomycetaceae bacterium | reverse complement strand
ATTAGACATTGCTCCGGACACAGTCCCAAAAAAAATAGATGGTTTCGAATTCGGGTCGAGTGTGAATCACGGTTTGAGGGCAGGCAATCGCGAGGCTCACCACCACTTGAAGCAGTTTCTTAGTCGCATTGCCGATTATGCCACTAACCGTGACCTGCCAGCTGTTACCGGGACAAGCGGCCTGTCTCCGTATTTGGCGGCCGGCGTTATTTCGCCGCGAAGCTGTCTTCTCGCCGCGCTGGCCGCGAACAACGGCAGACTACGTGGCAACGATGGTCCAACGACCTGGATCTCCGAATTGGCCTGGCGAGATTTTTACATGCATGTTTTGGTGAGTTGTCCGCGTGTGTCGAAAAACCAACCGTTCAAACTCAAAACCAAATCCATTCCTTGGCGGACTTCGAATACCGATTTTGCCGCGTGGAAGACTGGGCAAACGGGCTACCCTATCGTCGACGCTGGAATGCGACAACTGAATCAAATGGGCTGGATGCACAATCGACTGCGCATGGTCACTGCCATGTTTCTGTCTAAGCACCTGTTGATCGACTGGCGCTGGGGCGAACGGTACTTTATGCATCAACTAATCGATGGCGATCTTGCTGCCAATAACGGTGGCTGGCAATGGTCTGCATCCACGGGAACTGACAGTGTACCTTATTTTCGGATATTTAATCCATTCAGCCAAAGCAAACGCTTCGATCCCGATGGCGTTTTCATTAAAAAATATTGCCCTGAATTATCTGGCATTTCCGCGACAGCGCTACATGACCCCAAAAAACTGACGACTGCAGTTCAATCGCATAAAATTGACTATCCGCCATTCTTAGTGGACCACCAGTTTGCAAGGCAACGTGTACTTGCCGCCTTCAAGGCATAAAGGCTAGTCCGAAATATGTCCACCCGTTTGCTCCTAAGTTCATTGCAAACCCGATGTATGCCAGTTCGCCGAAAAGCCGCCACTGTACAACCCTCCAACTCTTCATCGTGTAAAATCAACCGGAACAACTTTCCCTTGGGCAATTGAGATATGGAATCGAATCTCGTTGAACTTTCAAACGCGTTTCGAAAATGGCTGTCGAAGTTTGGTGTCTTGGTGGCACAAGATTTTCTTGTTGATCTCTACCGACCCTTTGTTGTGCCAGGCGTTGAAGGCTCATTTTCGTTTCAATGGCGTCTCGTCGCCCCAGAAATCAATACCGACAAAACCATCATCTATTGGTCAAGAAGTCCATTCCGTGATTGTGTTGCGACGCTTTGTGTTGCAAGCTCGCGATTAGGTCGCCAACTCGATCGCTTTCCAAATTGGGTTACCGCCCTGCGGACGGCAGTGTGCCTGGGCTATCGCACGCGCTCAACGATCGTATCGGCCGAAGGCACTACGACTCATGCATTGGTCTGGCGAATGGCCTGTTTGCTGAACACTCCTCGAATAGTGCTGCGTAGTTTTGACGAGGCAAACCAAAGACCTTTTGAAAACGTATTCGCCCGCCCCTACACCTCAAACGAACAGATTATCTTCTACCAATCCCTCGATCTGCAACAAAAACCCGTTTTACCAATCGATTCTGTAATCATTTCTCATTGCGATGAAGTACGTGTTTTATTCCTTCGCAAAAACGGAAACATTGATAAATCGCTGACGAAACGAGTTGCACATCCGTCGCCAAAAAAATCAACTTGGCTTTTGCACGACGATGAATTGACGTCGCCTGCCACACGCAAGCGGCACCTCCAAAACGGGGTCATCGATTGGTTGTTGATTGATGGCGAGCTAAAGAATTCGAACAACTCGTCAACAGCAACTGTGTTTGGATCTCGGCAGACTTTTGACAACGAAGAATTCATTTTACATTGCACGCGATCAAGTGGCATTCGCGCTGCTGCCTCCAGATCGGACGCTTCGCTACTCGACGCGTTGTTGTTTGGCACCGACGAAAGCATTACCGGTCCGTTGCGCACGCTGATGTCGATATTGCTCGAAGGGCGACTGAAGGCCACGCAACAATTGACACCCGGATTGCGCCCTGTGATTTGCTTTACGGACAACCGACTGGAGCAACTCCAAAACTTGAGGCAATATCGCAAACACTTGGGGCGTTGGGATTTCGAACCCTTCGGACTTGGGATTCACAAGCAAGCCGCCTTCCGATTTGGCGCTCGACCTGTCATTTACGGTGATTCCGCCTCGTTTACGCAGATGGTTCCAGACGACCACCCGTTTTTCCAAAAGTCCAATTCGACAATTGGAAACAAAAACATCGACTGGACTTTGGAAAAGGAATGGAGGGTCGCCGGTGACCTACGTCTGCGAGATTTCTCTGACAAGGAGTTGTTTATATTCGTTCCCGATCAATTTTCGGGCGATTTTATAAGCAAATTCACACACTGGCCCGTGGTTGTGATCAATGCCGATTGACGAGAATGAATCGTTTGATGCCCATTCCAAAGAGTGTGTGGCACTCGTTTAGGCATTTCTTGGAAGCCCATTTTTCTACTCCGACAGATATCGCCACAAATCCCGATTCCATTTCAAAAATCACAATCGACGCAAATGGTTGGATTCCTAGGTGCACTCAAATTTCACGATTGGCGCACACTTGATTGCCAACTAGTTCTTCAATCGATTACAATTCTGTTGGGTGCGAAAGTCACTACACGTTTCAATTTTTGCAATCAGGAGCAATGTTCATGGCAACGGTAACAGAAAAACCTTCGAAAGCATTTTCTCGCCCCAAGATCGAGCACACCGATTGCTTTATTGACGGAAAATGGGTTCCCGCGAAAAGCGGAAAGACTTTTGCAACAGTCTGTCCCGCAACGGAAGAAAAAATCGCAGACATCGCCGAAGGCGATGCTGCGGACGTGGACGCCGCTGTCAAGGCAGCTCGCAAGGCACTTGAATCCGGTCCTTGGAAATCCATGTCAGCCCGCCAACGCGGTCGCCTTATGTTCAAGCTTGCCGACTTGATCGAAGAGAATTTTGATGAAATCGCGGCACTAGAATCTCTCGACAACGGCAAGCCGATTGCGGACTCACGCGCCGCCGACGTGCCGCTCGTCATTCAATGCTTACGCTATTACGCGGGTTACGCGGACAAAATCCATGGCCAAACCATCCCCATCGATGGAAACTATTTTTGCTATACCCGCAAAGAGCCTGTTGGTGTTGTCGGACAAATCATCCCTTGGAATTTTCCATTGTTGATGGCGGCCTGGAAATGGGGCCCAGCCCTTGCCGCAGGTTGCACGATCGTAATGAAACCAGCAGAACAAACACCCTTAACTTGCCTTAAGATGGCAGACCTCGCACAACGAGCGGGTTTTCCGCCCGGCGTGATCAACGTCATTCCAGGCTTTGGCCCCACAGCTGGTGGTGCCATCGTAGAACATCGCGGCGTCGACAAAGTTGCCTTCACGGGTGAGCACCTCACAGCGCAAATCATTATGCGAAATGCCGCCGAATCATTGAAACGATTGACCTTCGAACTGGGCGGCAAAAGTCCCAACGTGATCTTCAATGACGCCGATATGGACGCTGCAATCAAAGGAGCTCACTTTGGGCTGTACTTCAACCAAGGCCAATGTTGTTGTGCCGGCAGTCGTGTTTTCGTCCAAGAAGATATCCATGATGAATTCGTCTCGCGACTTACTGCTATGAATCGCGAGCGACGCATAGGTGATCCGCTTGATCCGACAACTGAGCAGGGCCCCCAAGTCGACAAGGCTCAATTCGACAAGATCATGGGCCTAATCGAAAAGGGCAAGTCCGAGGGAGCCGAATGTGTCACAGGTGGTGTCCGGCACGGCGATCGTGGCTTCTTTATCGAACCAACTTTGTTTACAAACGTAAGTGACGATATGGATATTGCCCAAAAGGAAATCTTTGGACCCGTAATGTCCGTATTGAAATTCAAAAACATGGATGACCTTGTCACTCGCGCCAACAACACGATCTTCGGACTGGCCGCTGCAGTTTGGACGCGGGATATCGGCAAGGCTCATAAGTTTGCAGCCTCTGTCAGGGCCGGTACGGTTTGGGTGAATTGCTACGACGTGTTCGACGCCGCCGCTCCGTTCGGCGGATTCAAAATGTCGGGGCAAGGTCGAGAGTTGGGCGAAGAAGGTCTCAAGCCTTACCTCGAAACAAAAACCGTTACTATCGCGATGGACTAATTCAAATTGGCTTCGATGAAATCTCTAATATCGAAACGCAGACGGGGGCACTTGATCGCAAGTTGTCCCCGTTTCATTTTTCGTTTCCTTTGTGTCATAATGCCACTCATCAATGTTTGTCGATTTGGCCCCAAAAAAGCATAGGTTTTCCACTTACCGAATGGATGGCGACAAAACCCAACCCATGGATTCCGGCAAAACGGTCAACTTTCGTTGCACCTGCGGAAAACTATTGAGCCTCAATACCGAAACTGGTGGTACCTGTCACGAATGCCACCGAACGATTCCAGCAAAAGTGCTCAATCATGAATTGTCCCAAACGCTGGCAATCGATAATTCCAAGCATTTGTCGCACTGTGATTTTGATATCCAGGCAACCGAAACCAATCAAGAACTCTTGGGAAAATCGTTAGGTCACTTCGAAATCGTGTCAACCCTGGGAAGCGGCGGAATGGGACACGTTTATCGTGCCCTTGACAAGTCCCTGCATCGCTATGTAGCGGTCAAGGTCCTATCGAAAAGTGCGAGAGTTGGCACACAAGAAGTCGAGCGTTTGCTGCAGGAAGCGGTTGCCCAGGCCCGCGTCAACCATCCGAATATCGTTTCGATCTATTACGTCGGCAAACAAGATGGTGAACCGTTTCTGGCCATGGAACTCGTGCCTGGCAAGACACTTTCGGATCGCATGTCAACCGACACACTGACTTTCTTCGACATCGTTCATGTGGGTTGGCAAATCACCGAAGCACTGCGCGTATCGCACGAATTGGATATCATTCATGGCGATATTAAACCCTCAAACATTTTGATCCAGGAAAATGGAATTGCAAAGTTAAGCGATTTCGGAATGGCCCGCAGTGCCTCCTCCATCGAAGACAAATCGATCGGCGGCACACCTAATTATCTTGCGCCGGAAGTTTTGAGCGGACAATCGCCATCGATCCAAAGCGATATTTACGCACTGGGCGTAACTCTTTATGAAATGTCATTCAGACGCAGGCCAGTAACGCTCTCTGGAAACTCGATATCAGAATGGGCTCGCTCTCACGAAACCACCGAATTGACATTCCCAAATCCTTGGCCAGAAGATTACCCTGAGTCGTGGCGAGAGCTTTTGGGTCGAATGCTTGCTCGCGATCCCGCCAAACGTTTTTCTACATACGAGGAACTATCGAAAGCTCTTATTCGTGTTGCTCCAGCGCAATCGACACCCGCTCGATCTTTGCCGAGAGTCATTGCGGCAACAATTGATTATGGAATGGTGATCGTTGCATTTCTCGCGATTCAAATCGGCAGCTTTTTCGTCTCTTCTTATGTATCGAAATCGTTTCAGATGAACGGAATTGGCTGGCTCAGCTTTTGGGATTCGAACGTACCATGGTATGGCGAACTGTTGTGGATCATGTTCAAGTTGGCTCTTACCCTTTTATGCTTCGCGCCAATCGTTTTCTACACGCTTTCGATGGGCTATTGGCGGCAAAGCCTTGGACGCGCGCTCATGCACATTCGGGTTGTTAATCAACATGGCTTGCGCCCATCACGCCGCGTTTTGATGGGACGTAGCGTCCTGCGAATGGCTTGGGTTTGGATGTTGATTTCGGTGATCAACCTTCCGCTTCATCAGTATTCCGATTTATGGATGCCGGTTTTATTGATTGGCGTCACCCTGTTCACGCTGATCGAAATGACCTACATGATGTTTTTTGGTAATGGCACGAGTTTGCACGATCGATGGTACCAAACTCGAGTCGTCATCGATGCCGACCAACAATAAAAGGTTGTCTGTTACTTGAAATTCAACCTGAATTCAACGACTGGACGAACGCCATGTCTCTTGCGAAATAGCTTCAGCGCCCCAAGCCGAATACAACACACGCCCCGAAAATCCAACTAAACAGACCCCAACAAACCCTATCAGACAACGGGCTCGCGTGCGTCCCAAAAAACGCACCATCGCCGACGGACTTCGCATTTCAAAATAGCCCTTGTGATCGGTCAACGCGAAAAACAACAGGGACACCCCCAACCCAATCGACACCGCACCGACAAAGAGATCACGTTCAATCATTTCTCATACAACCACTTTGAAAAGCGAATACCTTGCACGTCCTAAAAATGATAGTTCAAAGAGGCAATCGCTGCAAATTCTTCAAGGGCCTCAATCGGCATGTTAAAAGATGCCTTCCGGCAAACAAAAAAGCCGATGGCTGTAAAACACAACCATCGGCTTACTTTTTTTGTCTTCCAACAATGAACAGAATTCATTGCCAATTGAGACTAGTACATGTCGTGATCGGCGGCATGACCTTTCTTCTTGTCTTTTGGAATGTCAGCAATCAGTGCGTCGCTAGTCAACAGCAACGTCGCAACGCTTGCCGCGTTAGCCAAAGCCGTTTTAGTAACTTTGGCTGGATCGATTACACCTGCTTTGACGAGATCTTCGTAAACATCTGTTAATGCGTTGTAACCGTGACCGTTTTTGCCGTCTAGAACTCGCTCACAAACAATCCCACCGTCTTGACCGGCGTTTTCGGCGATCATTGTCAACGGTGCTCGGCATGCTCGAACGACGATATTGAAACCCGTGACTTCATCATCGCTCCAACTTGCGTCAGCTTTTACATCAGCACTGGCACGCAGCAATGCGACGCCACCGCCTGGCAAAATACCGTCTTCAACGGCTGCACGCGTTGCATGCAAAGCATCTTCGACGCGAGCTTTCTTTTCTTTCATTTCGCTTTCGGTTGCAGCGCCAACGTTAACTTTTGCCACTCCGCCAGCCAATTTTGCCAAACGCTCTTCCAATTTTTCGCGATCATAGTCGCTCGAAGTATTTTCGATTTCGCGGCGAATCGCGTCGATTCGGGCCTTGATATCCGCGTTCTTTCCAGCACCTTCGATAATCGTGGTGTTATCTTTGTCGACGATGATTTTTTTCGCGCGACCAAGATCAGAAAGCGATAGGTTTTCGATCTTCTTGCCCAACGCCTCGAAAATGGCTTGACCGCCTGTCAATACTGCGATGTCTTCCATCATAGCCTTGCGACGATCACCGTAGCCCGGGGCCTTCACGGCACAAATGTTTAGCGTTCCGCGCAGGCGATTGATGACCAAAGTCGTCAGGGCTTCGCCGTCCACGTCTTCAGCAATAATCAAAAGCGGCTTGCCTTGTTGGACGACTTTTTCAAGAACTGGAACCAAGTCTTTGATGTTCGAGATTTTCTTTTCAAAAACCAGCACGTAGGCGTCTTCCAACACTGATTCCATCGACGTTGGATTTGTCACGAAGTACGGCGAAAGGTATCCGCGGTCAAACTGCATGCCCTCGACCCATTCGACTTCCGTCTGCAAACTTCGACCTTCGTCAACAGTGATCACACCGTCCTTGCCAACCTTTTCCATCGCGTCTGCCAATAACGATCCGATTTCACGGTCATTGTTTGCGGCAACCGCAGCAACGTTGACCATCTCTTCTTTGTTCTTAATTTTGATCGACATTTTGCTGAGTCGTTCTGTGATTGCCGCAGTGGCTTTCTCAATTCCGCTCTTCATTTGAATCGGATTGACGCCAGCCGTGACGGCCTTAAGGCCTTCGATAAAGATGGCTTCGGCCATAACCGTTGCCGTAGTGGTACCATCGCCAGCAACGTCACTCGTTTTGCTTGCGACCTCGCGCACCATTTGGGCGCCCATATTTTCAAACGCGTCTTCCAATTCAATTTCTTTGGCAACGCTTACGCCGTCTTTAGTCACCGTTGGGGAACCAAAACTCTTTTGCAAAATCACGTTACGGCCTTTGGGCCCCAAAGTTACCTTAACCGCTCGAGCCAATGCGGAAACGCCGCGGCGAATTTTTTCGCGAGCTTCTTGTTCAAAAGCAATCATTTTAGCCATGTCAAATCTCCAATTATTATTCTGTAAATCTTTTAGTTTTTAGCGAATGTATTCATGTTGGCAGTAATCGTACAGTTGCCGACTAATGGACGCCTGCTTTTTAAGCCTGCGCGGCGAACCTGCCAAAATACTAGCCTTCAACAATCGCAAGAATGTCGTCTTCACGCATCAACAACAATGTCTCATCGCCCATTTTGATTTCGTCAGGACCATAAGTCGTGAACAAAATGCGATCTCCAGCCTTGACCTGCAAGGCGGTACGAGTGCCGTTTTTGTTCAATTTGCCTTCGCCAACACTCACGACAACTCCACGTGTCGGCTTGTCTTTCGCCGAGTCCGGCAACACCAATCCACCAGCAGTTAACTGATCTGACTCGTCTCGTCGAGCAACCACACGATCGCCTAAAGGTTGCAATTTGACTGCTGAACTTGTTTTCGCTGAACTTGTTTTCGCTGAACTTGTTTTCTTTGTGGCTGTGGCGGCCATATAATCCTCCGTCTATCAAAAATGTCCACGATTTGGATTGCCATAACAAAAAAATGCCCCCAAAGACTAACAATGAATCTTTGGCCTGACATTATTGCGCGTTACGATGCTTAATTGTTGATAGAAGGCAAACCGTGTGCCAATGAACGCTGTTCAAAAAAGAAGGTTGAGGTAATAAAATGTTGCCGTTCGGCCCTGATTCACGCCCGAAACAAAAAAAATCTAGATTTTAAAGACGACCTTATTCGATTTTGAACTAAGACTACGTCATTATGTTCAAGAAACATACGTTTTCGTGACAAATTGACAGCCGCGAAGTTAGGCTCATAATAAACGAAAATGGAACTGATTCATCAATTAGCCGTTAGGCAAAAGCGTTGGCAATTATCAATTGTCTTTTTTGGCCGCAAATTTATTGACTTGAACAAATTTGGCGGTGTTTGGTTGTTGCGGAAAATCCGCGGCTTCCATCAAACGCCAAAACTAGTCAATAAATCCATAACCAATACGCGAAACGTTTAATAAAAGGAAATTTGGCAAGATGGCTATTTCGGCAACTTGTGGTAATTGCTCTCAATCCGTCACGGTTCGGGACGAATTTGGCGGTAGATTGGTAAAATGCCCCAAATGCAAAAAGCCGATGAAGATCCCGGTAGCTCAATCCGCTAAGCCGGCGGTTGCATCGAAGGCAAAGCCCGCGTCGACTTCAATGGCCAAATCAGACCCACCCAAGGCCCGTCACAATCCACTGCTGGATTTACTGGACGAAGCCGGCGTGGAAAGCAAACCTACAGGTCCAACCTGCCCGAATTGCTACGCCCCGATGAGCCGAAGTGCCGTAGTTTGTATCGAATGTGGCTACAATGCCACAACTGGCGAAAGACTCCAAACCGCCGTTCTAGGTGAACTCGAGGACGATCAAGACGAAGGCATGACAGACGGCCAAAAACGTCTCGCAAGAGCAGAACGCGAAATCGCCGATACACCATTCACTTCAGATGATGAAGATTTTGGCGACGGCAGCGAGTCGATTCTGATTGCATTGCTCGCTGGTTTTGTATTGACGGTGCTTGCAGGAATTGGGGTGGTTATCATCCTGTTTGCTGACAAATTCCTCGAAGTCACCGGATTGAAACCGGAACAAATCAGCTTGATTATGGCTATTGTCATTTACTTGGGTTGTATGGTTTTCCTTGCAATCGTGGCCTACCGAGT
>JAHEAM010000117.1 GCA_024642765.1 Planctomycetaceae bacterium | reverse complement strand
AGATGGTTCGATCGTTGTTTCGGTAGATCCGATTCCAAATGTCCCAAATGGCGGTCAAACACCGGTGCCAAATGGTGACCAATAAGATCGCTGAGCTTAGTTAAGAAACAATCTTCAAAACTTCCTGAAATCTTCAGGGAGTTTTTTTTTGAAATGCAACGGTATAGGGGGCCCATTTTCGTTTTCTGATTGCTTCAAATTCGCCGCCTGGTTCCATTCGCGAAATTCACAATAATAAAAAGCCGGTTGCTGATCTCTGCTTTGCGCCAGAATTACAACAGCGTTTTTCTGCCATGAGCCATTCGGCTGGAATTCCGCAAACCAACAGTTGCAAAAAAGCGACAGAAATTGTGTCCAGGCAAGAAAAATGCCTTTCAAATCTCAAATAATTGCTGGATTCACACAAATTTGGGTCGACAGAATTAGGCCGTCATTCGAAAATTGAGAATTCCAATTCCAAGGTTCCCGATCCCAAATGGCCCTTGCTCCTGCCGGTACTGGTTTTTTACTCAAAATATTTAACTGTGTGAAAACATGTTTTTTTCTTGGACGAAACAATCCTATTGGCTCTTTTCCATACTGTTCGTAGTGTTTTTGTCCGCGCGAGACGGAAAAACTGCGTGCGCGATTCAAACTCTGGCGGATCAGATACCCGGCGAGCAAGTCGAGGTCATCCAAACAAACGGCCTCCAGGAACAACGATTGGCCTACGCAAGCCTACCGGATTTGCCCGACGAATTTGGCGTTGCGGGCGCGTTTATTGGAGTGGAGAACGATCATGTCATCGTGGCGGGTGGGGCCAATTTTTCGACGCCTAACGATCCAAGCCTTTGGAACATTCCCAAAGAATATCGAAATCGCATCTGGGTTCTTCGTCGTGAATCAAACCCAATTGAGAGCAACAGTCCGCAAGACGAGTCGGCGACTTACACTTGGCTCAGTCCCGAAGGCCTTTCGGAATTGCCGTTTGGGATTGCCTATGGTTCAGCCGTTTCGACTCGTCATGGTCTTCTTTGTCTCGGCGGCGAAAACGAATCGGGACCAACCGCAAAGACGTTTTTACTTCGGTATCGCAAGAGAAATGATGTCTTTTTGATTGAGTTCGACGACGATACGGTTCCCAATCTTCCGATGCCCAGCACGTCGAATGGCGCAAGTATCGTTGGTGATTACGTCTATGTCGTTGCCGGTGATGTTGTGGATAAACAAGGCGTTCGCGCGTCAAGTCGATATGTTTGGCGACTCAATGTCAATTTGATCGGGACGTCCGAAGCGCAATGGGAGGAAGTTTTGAGTTGGCCTGAAGAAGGCCCCACCAGGATGTTTCCGCTAGTAACAACGCAGCACAATGGTTTCAAAGATTGCCTTTATGTATTCGGTGGACGTCGAGTCCTTGAAGGCACAGATCCGACCGACCTTTATAATCTCAAGTTCGGCAATGATTGTTGGGTTTTTGATCCCGACAAATTTGAGCGACAGAAGAATTCGAGTCAAGTTGATCCTAAACTTAGCCCCTGGAAACGTTTGAAAGATGCACCCGTTTCGATGGCAGCGGGTTCTGCGTCTCCGTTGGGACCATCGCATATTCTGGTTCCCAATTACGACACAGGCGAGCAAATCATCAAGCAGCTTGATTCCAAAATTCCTTCCAGAAGTTTTGAACATCCGGGGTATCCGCGACTCGCGTATTTGTATCACACGCTTACCGACACTTGGGTTCCCTTTGGTGAGACGCCCATCAATCAAGTGTCGACTTCCACCATCGTTTGGCACAACGAGACACTCTTGATTAGCGGCGAACTGCGTCCTCGCGTTCGCGCGAAAAATGCTTGGCGGATTACGGTTCCAGAGCGTCGTTCGGATTTTGGTGTTGTGAACTTCGCTGTGGTGGTTATTTATTTAGCGGCGATTCTATTGATGGGAGTCTATTTCACTCGACGCAACAAAAGCACGGAGGATTATTTCCGGGCGGGAAAGAAGATTCCCTGGTGGGCTGCCGGATGTTCTATTTTTGCAACGATGTTAAGCTCCATCACGTTTATGGCCATACCCGCCAAGGCCTTTGCTCAGGACTGGGTCTATGCGGTGGGCAGCGTGTTTGTGTTACTCATGGCACCGGTTGCGATCTATGCGGCCATGCCATTTTTTCGATTGATAGATGCGACTAGTGCGTACGAATATTTGGAGATGCGTTATAGCCGTGCCGTCCGAATGATTGGTTCCGGTAGCTTCGCGCTGTTTCATGTTTTTCGGATGGGTGTCGTATTGGCATTGGCTGGAATGGCACTGGCTGCCATCACTCCGCTGAGTCCAGAAAAGTGCGTTTTGGTGATGGGATTGTTGGCAATTGTTTATTGCACTTTGGGTGGAATCGAAGCTGTGATTTGGACAGATACGGTGCAAACGTTTGTGTTGATAGGTGGCGCATTAGTTTGTTTGGGTGTTGCCTGGTATGGAGCGGATGTAGGTAGCTTCGATACCGCAATGCAATACGATAAACTTCGCACGGTCGATTGGAATTTTAGACTTGATTCATTTATGACGATGGCGATTTGGGTGGTCGTGCTCGGTGCGTTCGGCCAAAACCTTTCGAGTTACACCTCCGATCAAGCGGTCATTCAACGCTACATGACGACGCCCGACCAAAAAATGGCGGCACGATCCATTTGGTTGAATGGGTTGATGGCGATTCCAACGGCCATTTTGTTCTTTGGAATGGGGACCGCGTTTTGGATGTTTTACCGATCTCATCCAGAACACTTGGAACCAACGATTGCTACGGATGGTATTTTACCACTATTCGTCAGTCGGCAATTGCCGATCGGGGTCGCAGGCCTTGTTGTGACAGGTATTTTTGCGGCGGCTCAATCGACGGTTTCAACCAGCATGAATTCAGTAGCGACGACAATTGTCACTGACTTCATGAAACCGTTTTATTTGTTACGCACCGATCGAGCTTATCTATGGGCGGCCAGAGTTGCGACCATTGTCTGCGGATGTCTCGGAATCTTGCTGGGATACTTTTTTGTTGATCCAGCGATCAATAGTTTGTTTGACGAGTTTGTCAGCTTGCTAGGTATTTTTCTTGGGATGTTGGCGGGTTTGTTTGTGTTGGGTGCCACCACGCGTCGAGCGAATACGGGAGGCGTTTTGGTCGGAGCGTTTGTGGCATTTAGTGTGATGCTGATCATTGTGATTGCAAATAAAAGCGATTGGGTGATGGGGGCGTTCTTGCGGGAATCGATTCGAGATACGTTTGGGCTCGAGTTATGGCGTGTGCATAAGTACCTTTACGGAGCCATTAGTATCTTGATTTGTTATGTCGTTGGTTATTCGGCGAGCTATTTCATCCCGTCCGGTCAAGATCCTTTGGATGGCCTAACGTTTTGGGATTTTGAACCTGGTGAAATTCGAGAAGTTGTTTTCGATAATCGAATTGAAGATGTTGCGGGTAGTTGAATCTTGATCGCGAAGATGGGGTACAATGAGAGAAGGTTATACTGGCTCTTGGCGTGCTCAGCGTCGACGACGTAAACTCAATCGATTGGATTCAATCATGAGAACTCTTTGGCTATTGTTCGTTACGATTGTTCTGTTTTTTAAAGTCGAGAACGCGTCTGCGCAAGATGCCGCTTCTGGTGAAAAGCTTGCTGATCGGATTAGGGATGTTCGATCACCAGTCACCTTGCTCCTAAATGACTTAGAAGTTATTGATAGCGACGTAAATCGTCTTTTCAAAGACCTAGATGTCGGCGGGCAAGACGCTTCATTTAGGCTGCAAGGTCCCTTCGATTCAACCATTGACGTCTCTCAAGGCGCCATCATTTATGGTTTACAGATCTTCGGAGTACCCGCAGCGGTAGAATTTCAAATTCGCGATAACGATAGGTTGCCGGGTTGGTTAAGCGGTGGGCCTGCGGGTGCCTGGAAGATTCCACCGAGTCGTGTAAAAGGGCCGCTTTCAAGGCTAATTGGCGGAATGGATCGAGTGAAGGTCAATGGGCAACGTTTGATCTCGGCAAAGGATGCGTCATCCTCTGATGAGCAACCCGGGTTTGCTGACGAGGTTGTTCAGGCCCAACCCCTAGGATCGCGACTCGACCCCACAACCCACAGTATCATCAACGACTCGGGGGTTTCATTGCTCGGTCGAGCCGTTGGCAGGTCCGAAGGAGTTGTTATCGATTGGGCTAGACTCGATAATTTGTATCTAGAGGAATTGGAGCAACTTGCACCTGAGGAGAAGGCCTGGCTTGAACAAGGTGAAAAGGTCGTGCAAACGATCGATACGGGAGTCCTCGGCCTCAAATACCATCAGCGTACCTTTGAGATTAGAGCACATGCTCAAACTGACAAACAGTTGAAATTTGGCTCGATAATGAATACCGCCAAAATCGAACGAGATTGGCAACCAGATTTGGGACTAGAGCCAAATGGCTTGATGATAGCTGCGTCGATGCAGCTCAATGCCTTTCCGGATTCGACTGCTCTCCGCGTTGTGCCGCGATTGACATTCTCAGGCTTAGGCAGCACGGACGACTTTCGGTTTTTACGGGGCAACATGCTTCGTGTCTTGACGGAGTTGATTGGAGATTCTTGGAACGATTTGAACGCTGGTCGTGTTGCGATATATCGGCCACTCCATCCCACGAGCAACCAAGAAGTCGTGTTGTTTGGAATTGCGGATGCTGGCGATCCAGCAATAGTGATGACCGAACTGAGACGCATCTCGAAACTAACACAACCTGCAGATCAAAAGCAAATTAATGAAGAACTCGAAGCCGAATTCAAGCGGCTGGCCGCGGACCTTGATATGGAAAATTATAGTATTCGTTACCGAGCGCAAACCCGATTTGTTCTCGGCGGAAAACGCGCCGAAACCTATTTGAAACGCGACGGAATGAACTGGACGGATCGTCAAAAACGGGCCATCGCCGAAATCGTCGATCGAATCAATTATCGCATGGAAACAGGCGTGGCTGCATTCGACCCATCATTTTGGACAACGTTGAATCCTGGTTTACAACTCAATGAATCGACGCACAAAGTTGGTGGCTTCGAGGCGCACACCATCGCTGTCACGCCCGACCCCAGCAAAACCAAAGACGAAGTCGATGAGGCAAGTGCAATGATGACGAGCATTTTTGGCCCGACTTGGAATGCTGTACAGGTCGTGCAAGTCCGCAATCATTTTGTGTTTATGATTGGCTCGGACAGTCAACGACTTGAAACGATCGTGGCCAATCTCGATCAACAGAAATGCCAATTGATTGCCGCACTCGAGCCGGAGGCCGTTCACGGTACGGAAGGGCAGTTCCAAATGTTTGTGCAGCCGGTCGACGTCAATCGCTATTACCGCCGACCCAATCGCCGACCGCAAGACGATGATGTCGAGACGAAAGAACTCTGCTGGATTCGCCTGAACATAAGTAACGATGGACCAACCGTGACATGCGTTTTGCCAACCCAGTTGATCATTCCGTTCATGTCAGGTTTCTAAGAAATTCAAAGCAGAGCAACTAACTACCGGACGGTGGAGTTTTTCTTCCTGCTAACGGGGCGATCGTCTCCAGATAGGATTGTGATTCGCGTTCAACGATCTCTTCGCGTGACGGTCGCCAAAAATCGATTGCTTGATAGCCGACCAATCCGATGTACCACAGAATAAAAGACAGCCAGACGCACCCGCAGGTTGCGATCATTTTCTGCACGAGATGAAAATTGCTGTCTTGGCGAATCATCAAGACTGTCAACATGATGACGAACATCATCAAGCTGGCGCCCACGAACCAGAAGCTGACCTGAGGATGCCGCGATGCCGAAAAGAAAAATGGCACAATCGTATACATCATGGGAAACACCCACAATGCCATCGCGAACATATGCCCAATGAAATGGCGATCCACCGGTGACAACCCGAGGAACACAACTCCCACAGCGGATGAAATCCCAAAACAAATCGCAATTCGCATGCTGATCGACTGACGCGAGTCTATAACTAACAGCGAAGCAAATGCTGGAATAATCGACAGTCCCAAGAAAATCAGTGATCCGTTAAACAGCCACCCAGTTGCAAAGGTACTGCGGCCCAACTCACTCAAGAAAAAAGTTGAGAATTCTTCGTTTTTCGGGAAACGTGAGATACAAACAGGAACGACCATGATGAATTGAAACACGCCAACACCCGCAAGTCCCAACACAAGGCCCAAGGCGATTCGCCAAGCCTGCCTGGTCTCTTCGAATTTGTTTTTTTCGTTATTCATGGTCTGACTCTCATCGTAGAATGTTGTAGATTGAATGCGGAAAGCCACTGTTGTTGGCGGTTCCACGGTCTCAATCATGTGCAAAACGACTTGGCCTAGTTTTCTTTATAACGTTTAATGAAACTCTTTGGAATAATTGCAAAGCTGCCATCAAACGTGATGATTGCTGGCGTGCGCTTTTACCAGCGAGCGATCAGTCCATGGTTGGGCGCGAATTGCCGATTCCAGCCGACGTGTAGTGCTTACTTTATCGAGTCAGTGAAAAAGCATGGAGCGGTTTACGGTGGACTGAAAGGCTTTTGGCGCATCCTGCGTTGCAATCCGTTTTCTCGAGGCGGCAGCGATCCACCCTAGCCGTATTTGACTCCAACGGATTGGGCTTTAAACTCGATTCGCTGCCAACTCGATTCGCTGTGTTGCAATCCCTTAGAAATTGCCCCGAAGTAGCATCGGTTTTTTCAGTGGAGGTCGTGACTCCAGACGAAACGAAAACAAACGCACATGTCTCGGCAGGAGCCTCGACCTCCCGGCTGGTTACTACAGGAACTAATTCGGGAAGTTATTGCCGGACATATCTTACGATTCGCGTAGCGGGACGATTTACTTTTGAGTCCAATTTCCATCGATGAAACGCCATAGCTGGCCGTCTGGGTTTTGGTCGCGCAACGCATCAGGCAACAAGTCCTCACGGACACCATCAAAACTTTGCAGCATCGAGAAACGGCGGATCGTCGCGGGAAAGCCAACGGCTGTAAAACCGGCGTGGCCTGTTGCTGGAAACGGTCCACCATGGTTCATCGCCGCTGAAACTGCGACGCCAGTCGGCATCTTGTTGTTCAGCAAACGTCCGACTTTCTGCCGAAGCTTTGTCGCGACTTTGGTATAGGCTGCATCATCTGAGCCATCTTTTGCAAGATAAATCGTACCGGTCAAGTTACCTTCTAAATGCGTCATGATTTGGGTCACTTCCTCAAGGTCCTTAGCAACCACAAACAACGATGCCGCGCCGAACATTTCGGTTTGATACGTCTCGGCGGACTTTAAAAATTTTGAGCCTGAAACACGTAACACTGTGTTTTCGAATGCTACTCGCGGTCCCTGATCTGCTGAGCCACCGGCCACCAAAACGGCGCCCGAATCGATCAACGTTTTGACGGACTGACCAAGCGCCGCTCGTACGCCTGACGTCAACAAAGTTCCTGACGGCGAATCCGAGAATTTCTGAGCAACGGCTTTCACAAACGCTTCCGTCGTTTCACCAGCAATCAGAACAACGAATCCGGGATTCGTGCAAAACTGTCCAGCAGCCATCAGGCAACTCGTGCAAAACTCACCAACGATATCGGTAGATCGTTCGGCAATGGCACCTGGCAAGATCACGACAGGATTCACACTGCTCATTTCCAAATACGCTGGCTTGCCGGCTTCATCACTTGCCCGCTTGATCGCAAGACCCGCGTGGCGGCTGCCAGTGAAACCCGTCGCCATGATTCTTGGGTCAGCGATCATGCGAAGTCCATCTTCATGACTTGTCCGATAAACCATTTGAACTGCACCGGTTGGCAAGCCCACCTCTCCGGCTGCGGCATGCGCAAGTTCTGCCAACATTCGGCTCGTCGAGGGATGCGCCGGATGGGCCTTGGCAATCACGGGGTTGCCGGCCGCAATTGCCGCTGCAAAATCGCCGCCCGCCACACCGTTGTAGGCGAAAGGGAAATTGTTGGGGCCAATTGAAAATACAGGACCGATCGATGCGTGCAGCGAACGAATGTTATTGGCCGTGTCGATCGTTGGCAATGTCCAACTTTGTGAGCTTGCGGCCGCCGACGCTTGGCGAAGTTGTCCAATCGTTCGCGGTAATTCGACGTCGTGCAAACGAGGAGCCACTGGCAATCCCGTTTCCAAATTCGCCATAGCCGCTAGTTCTTGCTTCTGACCTTCTATCTTGTCGGCATACAAGCCCAAGAATTTGGCGACCGGCTCGCGGCCGATTTTTAGCATTTCTTGATAGGCAGCGGTCGCGGCGGTCAAGGCTCGATCGCAATCGTCCCAATTGCTAATCGGATATTCACCCGGCAGGGTCTCTCCCGTTTGAGGATTCGTCGCGGTGAACGCCCCCGATGACTTTGCTGAAATCCACTGGCCATTGATCAAAACTGGATGCACGATTGTTCCCTATTGGTTTTTCTGGATACGGTCATATGTCTCAAAAGTGTAATCAAATTCATTCCGCGCGTCACGTTGGTGAGTCGCTGATTCGGCGAGGATCCATTGATTTTCGTCCCATCGAAAGCTTGCGTCGCCCGCAATCTCTGTATGCACTCGCGTCAAATACAGAGTTTGACACCAGGCGATCGATTGTTCGTAAATGGTGGCACCGCCAACCACAAACGGTTGGGCATCCGCCGCACAATTCGTCCAAACGTCTGACCAATCATAAGCCAGCGTAGCACCCGGCAATGCAAATTCCTGGTCGCGAGTTAGGATGATTGTTTTTCTCCCTGGCAAAAGCCGTCCGATGCTATCGAACGTTTTGCGGCCCATTATGATGGCATGTCCCATCGTCAACTTCTTGAAGCGTTGTAGGTCCGCAGAAATTCGCCATGGCAACGTGTTCTCACGTCCGATGATTCCGTTGTCGCTAACAGCAACGATCAAAGCCAATTTTGAATTTGGTTCAAGCAATTGATTCGCTTTCAAAAACAAAGTTCAAATCCGTCAAACCGCTACTGGAGCTTTGATTGCCGCATGTGGCTCATAGCCAACGAGCGAAAAGTCATCGTAGACGAAATCAAAAATGGAATCTCGATGCTGCAAATTCATTGTTGGCAACTGCCGTGGTTCACGACTCAATTGTTCGCGTGTTTGTTTCAAGTGATTCGAATACAAATGTGCATCGCCCAAAGTATGCACAAACTCACCCAACTGCAATCCTGCCACGTCGGCAATCATCATGGTCAGGAGCGCATAGGAAGCAATATTGAACGGCACACCCAGAAAGACGTCGGCGCTGCGTTGATAAAGCTGACAACTCATACGATTGTTTGCGATATAGAATTGAAATAATAAATGGCAGGGCGGAAGTTTCATTTTAGGCACGTCGGCAACATTCCAGGCCGAAACGATCAACCGCCGCGAGTCAGGGTTCGATTGGATCTGCTGCATCAACTCGGTGATCTGGTCGACGATCACTCCATTCGCGCCTTGCCAACTTCGCCATTGCGAGCCGTATACCGGTCCCAACTCGCCATCGGCATCGGCCCATTCGTCCCAAATCGAAACACCATTTTCCTTCAGGTATCGGATATTCGTTTCGCCTTTCAAGAACCAAAGCAATTCGTGAATAATGGAGCGTAAATGAAGTTTTTTGGTCGTGACGCAGGGAAAACCATCGTTCAAATCGAATCGCATTTGGTATCCAAACACACTGAGTGTGCCCGTTCCCGTTCGATCCGATTTTTGAACGCCGTGATCCAAGATGTGCCGCAACAATTGATGGTACTGGTGCATGA
>JAHEAM010000569.1 GCA_024642765.1 Planctomycetaceae bacterium | reverse complement strand
GTGGACATGATGGTCAAAGAAATTGGGACAACGCATTCACTGATTATTTTCCCCGAAGGCGGGCGTAACCCGTCGGGGGAAACACAAGAATTCAAAAGCGGCCTGTATTATTTGGGAAAAAAACGACCTGACCTTGAACTGATGCCCGTCTACATCGACAATTTGAATCGGGTCATGCCAAAAGGCGAGTTCTTGCCCGTGCCACTTCTAAGTTGTATTTCTATTGGTGCGCCGATTTGGTTGGAGCAAGGCGAAGGCAAAGCCGATTTTTTGAAACGTGCACGGCAGGCGGTTTTAGACCTAAAAGAACAATAGCCGTTAGGATCGGTAACGAAGTGAACTATTTCATCGGACAAATCACGCGGTTGTTTGAAACCAGCCTGTTGGACCTTAGAACGGTGGTTCTATTGGCAAGTGTCCTCGTGACCCTGATTATTTTGGCCGTCGCCGGTCAAATCCTCAAACGCCAACCGGAGACTTGGGGCGATCAATCGATCATTCGGACATTCAATAATCGTGTCACGGCTTGGCTGACGATCTTCGTGATTTTGACGATCTCGATGACAATGCAGCGATGGGTGACCGTTGTGTTTTTCTTTTTGATATCGTTTTGGGCGCTGCGTGAGTTTATTACCATGACGCCGACACGTCGAGGTGACCATCGGACGTTGTTTTGGGTGTTTTTTCTATTCACGCCTTTTCAGTACATCATGGTCGCATACGATTGGTATGCAGTCTACTCGATCATAATTCCCGTTTATGCATCGTTGTTTATTCCAGGGCGAATTGCGTTTACGGGCGACACAAAACGCTTTTTGGAACGGACGGCCAAAATTCAATTTGGTTTGCTGATTTGCGTTTATGCATTGAGCCATGCCCCAGCGCTCTTGTTTCTAAAGCTGAGTCAGTGGAGCCCTGATCAAATTTCACGAGTGGATTGGGATGGGAAGCCGGCCGGGCTGTTATTGTTTTTTATTGCAATGGTACAACTGAGCGACATGCTCTTATTTGCCTGGGATCGTTTGATCGGCAAACACGTCATTGCACCCAGCGTCAACAATACACGGACTTGGGAGGGATTGATTGGAGCTGCTTGCTGCACCGGACTGGCTGGAATGTTGGTGCAGCTTGCCTTGCCCGTCACGCCATTTACTTGGTATGGTGCCGGGGTGATGGCATTGTTGATTAGTGTGATGGGTTCATCGGGCAAAATGACGATGTCCGCGATCAAACGCGATCGAGGCATCAAGGATTATGGAACGCTAGTTCAAGGCCACGCCGGAGTCTTGGATCGAATCGATTCCGTTTGTTTTGCAGCACCGATTTTCTTTCATGTGACACGTTTGATGTTAGAACGAAGTTAAACGCCAGCGACTGGCGAAACAGTTAGTAAGTTCTTTTCTTTTATGATTGGGTAACCCCGCGTGGATTTAGTCGAATGCATCAAGGCCGCTGAACTGAGCCTTTCGGACGTGTATATTCCGCAGTTGCGTCACTATTGCGAATTGTTGTGGGAAAAAAATCAATCACTGAATCTCACTCGGCATTCCGACTTCGAACATTTTGTGAATCGCGATTTGGTTGACACACTTGCGTTGTCTCGATTGCTCAAAGAAGGCGAAGAAGTATTGGATGTTGGTTCCGGGGGTGGCGTGCCTGGTATCGTTTTGAGCATTATTCGTCCGGACCTCCAGGTAACCCTTTGCGATTCAGTTGGCAAGAAGGCCAAGGCTCTTGGTGAAATCTGTTCCGAGCTGAATCTCGATCTCGAAGTTCACCACGCGCGGGCAGAAATATTGCTACAGGAAAATCGTTTCGATAGCGTGACAGCCCGCGCCGTCGGCCCGTTGGCGAAGATGTTTCGATGGTTTGTCGATTGCTGGCCCAATATGACGCGACTGCTCGCGATCAAGGGTCCGAAATGGCGAGAAGAACGCCTGGAGGCTGAACAACAAAAACTAATGCGTTTCCTTTTGCTAAAGGTCGTGGAACGTTATCCCATTCCGGGCGAAGACTGGGAAAGTGTTATCCTAGAAATCCGCCGCACTTCATAAGATGTGCTTCGATGGCGCAAAGTCGATTAATTTTTTCAACTCAGCCGTCGTACTGCGGCCAAGCGTCGGTCGCCGTGTTTTTGATTCGGTCGAGAGGCAAATTGTGGATGGTCCTTAATTGCGTTCAACCGATCAAGACGGCTGTAAAGAAAAGCTCGAAGGTTAGCCCGAAAAAGATCTTGAGCATGATAAACTGCAAGACTGAAACGTAGAGTTTTGGCGTCTTCCACCAGTAATACGTCACTACAACAATCAACTCGAAAAACGTGAACATGCAGAACTGAGCCAGGTGCCAGGCGTCCGTTGTGAACACCCAAATGGTGCTGCTACCAAGGAAACTCTCACCTTCGGCAGGATTTCCGTTCTTCCATTTGTTTTTCCAACTCAATTGCGGGTTGCAAAACTGTTGCTGGAACGGTGGTTTTGCGAAAACGCTCGCGCTGTAGCGAAACTGCAGCACATCCATCACACTATTGGAAACGGCTGCCAAGAATAACAAGACGGCGATAGCGCTACCGAATCTCAAATTCATTTCTTGCTCGACAAACGAGATTAAGAATTCGACATCCGTGGATCTTCATCTAGAAAGATGCTGCTGAT
>JAHEAM010000568.1 GCA_024642765.1 Planctomycetaceae bacterium | reverse complement strand
GGTCACAAAACGCCCGTTTGCTGGCAATGACAAGACCGGCACCAACACCGCGTATCAAGTTGAAATCTAACTGGCCAGTTGCTAATCTGTCCTCAACGCAATCTTTCGCGTGATTCAATCCGCAAACGCAGTCCACGCAAAGACGGCTCAGGACAACGGACAATCTATAAGTCTCCTCCTGAGCCGGGTAGATTGCAATTCGTTATCTGGCCAACATCGCTGGCAATTCATTTCTAGATATGGCTGCAACGTCACCAAAATCGGACGACCTGAATGGCTAATCAAATTCCCGTCCAGTCGGATTCGAGAAACTTGCGGAAATTGTTGTTGATCATTGCCCTCGCGTTACCCGTAGCGACTGTTGGGCTCATCTCGATGCTACAGTCCGGATTTGTTATTCCGGTAATTTTGATGTTGGGACTAATTGGTGGCGAAGTCTTGATCATCCGAAGTACCACTGGACGGATGGGCTTTCGTGTATTGCTTTGCTTTGCCTATTCGGTTTACTTTGTTTGTTCAGTTTTGGTTTCAATGCTACTTTTTTTTATGTTCTACGACCCATTCGTCGAATCTTTCAATGATTTCGACGAATCGACGACGTATGACACTTTCGCAGAACTTCAAGATGATTTGCGTGTCCAAATCATGCCCTTTCCCACCGTTGGAAAAGTCACTTGTGACAAATTTAGATCTTCTTTTCAGAATATTGAAGAATTCGAAATACTCGGGGAAACGAGTCCAAGCGAGCTTTACGAGATGATGTATGGAACATCCATCAATGACAAGCAACCTAACGAAAATGGCGGGGGCGAGATGGAGTATTGTTGGTTTAAATTTGAAGCGGGGGTTAGCCCATTCCAAATAGAAAATGCTCAGCCATTGAAGAATTTAGCGATGAGTGGATTTGAAAACGATATCGCTGAGCACTCAGGGGTTTTGCGACTTTCTGGCAGGATTGACAATTTCCACACGGAGATTGAAGTGAATTATTCCACTTGGAAATACCGTATTGATATGTCGCGGCCAATACGGACAGGGCCACTCTAGTGACCAGCGCCCAACCGCGGTGCCCATTGCAAAGAGTCGTGCCGTAACAGATGGTCGAGTTTCCGTCGTGCAATTGATACACCACCGAATTGCCCGACACGGATACAATACATATGAAAAGGCTTGATGATGAAGGGGCTTCGGATGCACTTTTTGGCGACCGGCGAGATCGCACCGCCAGATAAATCGGGTAGCCGCAGCCATTGCTGTGGACCCCTCTCACAACACCTAGCATGTGGGTCCGCACTAGGCGGTTTCTCGAAACGGAGCAAATTCGCGTGGGGTAGGTTTTCTCTCGCGATTTTCGAGCAGTTCGCGATGGATAAGATTCGAACAGGCCCATACGTTTTTTGAGGCGTTCAAATATCCACCGTTTAACGAATAGCCAATCTTTACTACGTCAAAATCGGCGAGTTACAATTCAGGCCGACCGCCCATACTGAAATTCCCATCAGGACCTTTAACTCTGGCGATGCAGGTAAAGCCAATGACAGACATCTTTGAAGATCCGACGATTGACGATGGATACCTCCCCTTGCTTGAGAAGTTGCGACAGTCGCCAACGCTCGTGCTAAAGCAATCTGTCAATCCGAACGGAGTGATGGGAGGGCTCGCCAAGCCCGAGCAACTTGAGGTCGTCCGCATCTCTGTCGTGCCGGATGACAGTAACATCTACTGGGTTGCAGGCGTTTCCATCACACCGTGCGAACTCCGCATACCTTCCGTGTTCCTGACGTGCGAAGGAGGCAGCATCGTGTTTCAAACTTTCTGGCATGTCGATGGACGGTGGTATTACCATTACGATACAAGAGCTCACGACGCCCTTTCGCAAGATTACGATTCACTCATTCCGTTCGATGAAGAGTTTGCCGTTCCAACGGCTTTTGATGCCGAGGATGAATGATCGACGGCCAGCAGCCAGTAGGCACAACAAGGCTAATGCTTCCTTCCCAAGCATCGTTCGGTTCAAACCATGCTTCGACTATTTGATCGCTTCCGGAAACGACCGTGTCATCGCGCCAATTCCCAAAAACACATACCTTATACGGGAGGATCGATTTAACCACGGTTTGGTAACGGATCCATGGTTTGGCAAAGAGATGATGGGCTAATCATAATCAAAAAGTGGATTTACCTGCCGATGTCGTCGCGACATTGGGCCACCACGGGGGAGACCTATTTAAGGGGGACCTCCGATGATCATCATTCAATCCAATTCTCGACTTGTTGGCTATGCACGAGTCAGCACCAATGAACAGGAGCTCAGTCTTCAAATTGACGCATTGCTGCAACATGGCGTCCAGAAGGAACATTTGTTTTGTGACAAAATCTCTGGCGCAAAAGAGGAACGTCCTGGCCTTACGGCCTGTAATGAAATGTTGTGTGAGGGCGATACGCTTGTCGTTTGGCGACTAGACCGGCTTGGGCGTTCGATGCGTCATCTGGTCAACATGATCGAAGATCTCAATGAACGCGGTATCGGTTTCCGTTCCATCTCGGATGGCATGATCGACACCACATCCGCATCGGGCGAACTGGTACTCAACATTTTTTCCGCCCTCGCCCAATTCGAGAGAAGACTAATTCAGGAAAGGACCAATGCAGGATT
>JAHEAM010000116.1 GCA_024642765.1 Planctomycetaceae bacterium | reverse complement strand
TAATAATTGTTGAAATTGGGGCATGCGCGGCGCCCGCGAAAAAACCAGCCATACCAACAATTACAAACGCTTGCGGATGTTCGACAACGGACGGAAACCAAACTTGAGCGACTTTGCCAAAGGCCGCTCCTGTGCAACCGCCAATCACCATAGATGGCCCAAACACGCCTCCGGAACCGCCAGAACTGATCGTGAGCGAAGTCGTGAATATCTTTACAATCGCGACGCTAAGTAGCAGGACCACAGAGGGGCTGAACTCGCGAGAGAGCGACATTTGCAATACCCCATAACCGGTGCTCAAAACCGACAACGCCAAATTGTTTTTGTCAAAAACAAACCATATACCAACCCCTAAAAGTGCAGCGCCAGCAGCACCAATGGCGGGTTTCACATGCCGCGGCAAAGGAATCCAATGAAACCACTTTTGCACGCCATAGAAAACGCGAATATACAAAACGGCTACCGCGACTAAGACAAAAGCCAACATGCCGTAAAGCAAGAATTCCAGTGGTGACTGTATCGGAAAATTGAGCGACGAACCGAAAAGGGGCGTGAATCGAACTTCTGTGGGTAAGCTCAATGTATAAACGGTGTAGCTGATGATTGAAGACATCGCCGCTGGCACAATCACATCCGATTCGAATTCAGGATCGCTATAGAGAATCTCGGCCGCGAACAAGGCGCCTGCTAATGGCGCACGGAAAATGGCGCCAACGCCAGCCCCCATCCCTGCAGCCAACAAAATGCGTCGATCGCGAACGGACAGTTTCAAAACATGTCCGACAAACGAACCAAAACCCGCACCGATTTGCGCGATTGGGCCTTCGCGTCCGCCAGAACCACCCGTGCCGATCGTGATCGCAGATGTGATGGTCTTTATCAATGGTGTTCGCCACCGTATTTCGCCACGCCAATTGTGAAATGCATCGATTGCAGCATCCGTGCCATGCCCTTCGGCCTCGGGGGCAAACCAAAAAACAAGTACTCCCGAAATGAGTCCACCCACTGTCGCGATAACAACGAGTATCAATGGATTAATTGGTCCGGTGATCGGCGCAAAAAGATTGTGTTCACCCAGTGGCTCAGGCGGCGAGTAACCCGCGAACATACCTATACCAAAATGCATGACGAGTTGAGTCAGGACTTGGAACAAGATCGCCCCCAAGCCCGCGACAACTCCAACCATCAGGCTGAGCGTTACCCATTTTCCATGAGTTTGCCAATCGTGTGCCGCTAAGCGTTTTCGGATATTTTGAAACAATCGAATCATCTAGGGGTTGTTGATAGAAATTCGCGGAATATCGGCTTGCTTCAGTCGATTATTTTTCTGTGAGTTGCCCCAATGAGATCAATGCCATTGCCGTTCCATAGCAGCGTCCCAACTCGTGTGAATCCACGAAACAACCATCAATTTCTGGCAGAGCTAGAATTAGCTCGCGTTGTTTTTGGGCAAGTTCGATACGGGCTGTCTGGTTTTCGATCATGCTAATTGCTTCACTTCGCGCTTGCATGTCATACCAAAAAAAGAAACCTCCATAAGCAAGAGTCGAGGTGTGATTGTCATACTTGAGCGCGACGGCCATTAAATGATGGTGGTCGAGCGATACCGTAGTTGCATCGACTAGTTGTTGGTCGTTGATTTCGCCCCATTGTCGTCTGGCTAATTCACAAATGGATATCCGACCTCCACTAGCATCCACATCACGGTCTGTACCCTCGTCGTTGCGACCAGGGCGTCGCGTGTCGTAGGGGTAGGCGCCGTTTTCGTGGCGCTGAGTTGCAAGACGCTTTAGACCCTTTTGAACTTTCTCGCTATTGAGATTTGCGCCGTTTTTCTGGGCCACATACAATGAGTTTAATGCTGTGGCTGTCACGAACGCATTGGCATATTCGTGGTACCAACTGCCGTTGTCTAGTTGAATGGCCTGAAGTTTATCGACCGCCAATTGTAAGGCGTTGTCAGGAACTTGAATCGTTGGGCAGCGATTGAGTTCCGAGAGGAAACGACAACGGTAGGCCTGAGCCCATAAGATTTCGTCGCGGTCATTATAGTTCACGTGCGTTTCGTCAGTCACGTAATTTACGGCGCGTTCGATAGCAACGTCGATTTTAGCTAAACGCGGCTTGTCATCGCAATGTTCACGGGCTTCGATCAATGCGATGCCAACCAGTGATGTGACAGCAACATAAACGTTCGGCAGGCTGTCGTAGCCGCCGAAATCGTAGTCGCTATCGAAAAAACCGCCGGAGGAATCTTGCATGCGCAGCAAATAGTCAATACTTCGATTCCAAAGTTCCGATTCGGAAAACGTTCCCAATTTGGTGCCGCTATTAATTCGATGACTTTCGCCTTCTGGCCCAAGCGATTCGGGAACGTCTCCAAAAACTTCAAATCCACGTACAAAGGGGCCGATGCCTTGGGATTCGCATGACGCTTTCCATCCTAACGGATGTTCAGGATAACTCTTAGCTACGTTCAGCCATTGTTCTTTTGCAGCGGTTTGATTGCCCTTGGCAAACAAAATCATTCCAGCGAGTAATTCAAGTTCAGCATCGCCTGATTTTTTAAGTTGTTCAATTTCTTCTTCGCCAAGTTGCCAATTACTTGCAAACACTTTGTCCCACCATTGTGGCGATTGTGTTTCTGCTGCTTCATAGGCCAATGTGTCCCATTGCGGAGGAGACGCAAGCGTGTTGGCAATTTGTTTGAATAACCAATTTGGATTCAACGTCGTAAGCCGGTCCGCCGACAACATGATTTCCCCGTCGGTTCCAATTACGAGAAAGCCAGGTTCGACGAAACGATAAACTTCGATACCGAACATTTTGGCCTGATCGTCTTTGGGTGGACACATTAGTGGCGTGAAGTGAGTATTGATTAATTTGACAACTGCTGGCCAACTAAATGGACCGGCCAGCATGTAGCGATCAATCACTGGCTTGCGGTCCATAAACGTGCCTTTGACGGTTGGTACGTACCAGAAAATGGGTTTGCCAGTTTCATCGGCAGATTTTTTGGCTGCTGCGAAATCGCTTTCCCAATGGATCGCTGAGCCGGTCTTCTCCGACTGATCATTGGGAACGACTCGCTTCTTTTGTGTGGTGTTCTTTTCCTGCCGTGGTGCCGCAGACAAATTGATGTCGCCAAAAACAAATGCACAAACGACGCAAACCAGAATTAGTCGGCCAAGAAATAACATTGGAGAGCCCTTTTGAAAATAAACGGTGAGTTTAAGATTCTAACCGATTTCAGTTCTGAATGGCATTCCAATTAGGTTCGGGTTGTGTACACCGAGGAGTCCCTTCAGCTCGCGTTTCAGGATCACATTTCTGGCGATGAATCGACGTCTAAGTTGGTTTTTTCGAGTTCTTTTACAATCTCTTTGTATTGGCGTGCGATGCGTTTTGCCTTTTGTGAGACTTGTTTGGCAGGGGGATTTGATTCGGCGAGTTTGGTTAATGGGTCTAACCAATGTTGTAGCGTTTCGAATTGATAGCGAATGATTTCTAGAAACGCTTGAGGAACCTTGTTCACCACTTGGATGCGTTGTGGTTCGTTTGCAGATCGTGCAGCTTCGCCGGATGCAGGCTGTTGAGCAAGCAGGCCTTTGATTTCTTCAAGCGATTGATTGAACTTCGCAAGTTCATTCACGCCGGCACCGAGCTGGCTTAATGTAAGTTGTTGCATCGGCGAATCGTCTTGCTCGGTGGGCCGATTCTGAAGCCAGGCACCCAGGCCTTGGGACAGCGCGCCCCGGATTTCGCTCAGGCCTTCCGTGATCGTTGAGATTTGTCCAATAAGTTGCCCGGCGACATTGTCGTTTCCGGCAGCTCCCAGCACGAGGTTACGTTTGAAGGTTCGTTTGATTTCGTCCCAGCGATTTTGTTGGTCAGTTGACAGTATGCCAAGGATTTCTCGGAACTTGAGTAAGTTGGATTCGGCTCCAGTCGTCAAGGTCTGAGCTTGATTCTCATAGTGATCGATAATGATCTGGTCGAGTTCGCCATCGTTCATGATCGGAACGATTTTTTCGGATAACTTGTTCATGTCGCGATAGGAACCTTGCATCCGAAACGGCGGTTCGACGCGATAGGCATCGGCCTGCGCGGCAGAATCAATATATTGGCGGTTGACCTTCAACAAGACCGAGCGAACGCGAATCATCTTGCGGAGCACCGACACCATCTCGTTGATTTCTTCAACAGTATAGTTGCCTTGCAATGAGGCTTGAGCTGCACCTTCGTTTTCCGACATTTCGATCAACGCATAGATGTCCTCACGATTACCGGAGTTGAGACGTTGGAGCGACGGGTTGGAAGTCAGAGCGTTTTCCAAATAGCTCAACTCAAATGACTTGAGGTGTTCACCGATGACGTCACCCAAGTTGTAGGTGTCGGCGCGATTTGCCAGCATGTCGGGAATTTGGAATTTTTCGCCGCTCTCGGTGTAGGGGTTTCCGGCCATGACCACGCAGACCTTGCGACCACGTAAATCGTAGGTGCGTGGCCTACTGCGAAAGACACCCTCGATTCGCCGCGTTGCGTCGCATAGCGAAATAAACTTTTGCAGGAATTCTGGATTGCAATGTTGGATGTCATCCACATAGATCATGACGTTATCTCCCATCTCGAGGGCAAGGTTCAGTTTTTCAACTTCTTCACGTGCACTCGCATTGTTTGCCTCCTGTGGATCGAGTGATGTGACACGATGCCCGATCGCTGGGCCATTGATCTTTACAAACGTCAACCCTAAACGGTTGGCAATGTATTCCATTAAAGTCGTCTTGCCATAGCCAGGCGGCGAGATCAATAGTAGCAACCCCATCAAGTCAGTACGTTTTTGTTCGCCCGTCGAGCCCATTTGTTTGGCGAGATTGTCGCCGACGAGGGGAAGATAAACTTCATTGATCAATTTATTGCGAACAAAAGAAGTTAGGACTCGAGGCTTGAATTCGTCCAGTCGCAGTTCCTCACGACGCTTTGTCAACAGGTCCTGTTTGGTATGAACGAATTTCTCGAAACGCGGCTGAGTCGTTGTTTCAAACATGTTCAGACGCTGCCTGAAATCAATAAATTCAAATTCGTAGCCTGTTGGGGTGAGGCGAGGATGTTCGCCAATAGCTCCTGATATTGCTGTTGACGTTTGGCCCTCCAAAATTCTCCATTCGAGTATTGGTAGTTCACCGCAAACCAAGGTGGCGGCCTCGCTGATGGTACCTGTCGAAAAGCTTCCCTTTTGGCTTTTAGCAAAAACGTTCAGCCAATCTCGTGACAATTCAAATCGAGCAAACATGTCGAGAACGCCAAAGTCTGCGCGGAAAGTATCGTGGAGGCCCTTTTGTTCCAATGTCCTAAGAAAACTATCAGCCAGATCGAACGCCCTGCGGTCAACGTGCATCTGCCCCGTTTGGAATTCATCGAATAGAAACTGAGCGATCTGTTGTTCGTTCGAATCGATTGGAAATCCTGATACGCCATCTTCCGCACGTACGACGCGCGCAAGTGCAGCGATAATTCGATCGCGTCCGGACCATTCATTGAACAGGCTGTGAGCGCGTGCAATGGCTGGGATTTGAGATAGCAATGGTGTGCTTTGTACTTGGAAATGATCATGCCATAGCCACAAGTGAGCTGCGGCACGAACGTTCGCGTCATATTGCAACAGTCCCAAGCTCGAGTGCATTCGCAGTAACTCATGGAGGATCAAAGCGGCATCATGATCGTGAACCCCTTTGACGTAGCCCTCACGATAACGCGGTGCCATGAAATCGCGAACAACCTCTACAAGTTTGTCCGGCGCAAGGAGCGAAAGTTCGGGCAGCGGGATTGGCGTTTCGCCTTTCAATGCTTGCTGGAAGATTAAGTGAGCCAAATACTCCCCACGGTACACGTCGGAGTTTTCCGAAATAAGTTCTTGAGTCCAAACGTCATGCAAGGAGTTTAGTCCATCATCCTGAATAGCTTCAAGGAATTTAGTGCCAGTAAGGTGAAAAAACAGCTTGCCTTCCTGAGTCAACGTCGTCAAATCGAGTTGCTGAATGTTAACGGAGAATTGGTGACGGCCAAAACGCACCATGTTCTTGCCGTCGACAAAGAGGTCCTTTTTATCGCGAAGTTGCCTGATGGTTTCTTCGCGAATCGACTTCATACGACTTTGCAAATCGTCGACTTTGACTGATTCGTTGAGCGATTGAAGCTGATTGACGATTTCGCGAACCTTTTCGATCATCATGTCCGCGGCGAAGTAGCTGTTGATTTCGTCGATCGAATCCAAATTGGCAACGCGACTTTTGACGCCAGCCAAAATCCGGTCGGCGGCGCTCATCAGTGCAGCAGCTCGCCGGTTGCGTCCCTCGATGATTTGCATCTTTTTGGTATCGAAGGCTGAGTAAAACTCGTCGCGTTTTTCCGCCAATTGCACGACGAAGTCGTCGAATTCAGCGAACCGGCCTTCAAGTTCCTCGACTTGAACCATTAATTTCGTGAGATATTCATCACAGCGTTCGGGTGAATCGCAGACGTCGAGATAGTTGATGACCGCCTGACTGAGCAGCTTGAGTTGGGACGCAAACTCAGCTGCACCCTCGCTGGAAAGTAGCTCTCGCGTTCGTTTTTTGAGCGTCGCTCGCGTCTGGTTAATGTGCGAATAGATAGTTGAGATGTTATCGATGATTTTTGTGCGTTGGGTCGCGTCATCGATTTTTAAATTGCTGACGATCTCGATCAACATTTCAAGTTCGTTAGCGCCTGCAGCCAGCGACTCATCGAGGCTTTTTGATTCTGCAGCTGTTTTGACAGATTCAATTTCATTGCGTTGGTTGTCAACGCGGATTTGGTAGGGGGCCAGCGAAGAATCTTGCGCCAAGAACTCGATGCACTTGCGTGAAATGAGGTTAGCGTTTTCTTCCACCGCCGTTTCCAGTTTTGCGACGGCCTCCAAGTCGATATACTTCAGTTCGCGTAATGAAATTAACCTTCCACGAACACTGCGTAATTCGGACAGCGTCGAAACGAAATCGTCGATTGCTTGGTATCGCAAACGAGCCGCTTGACTGATTGCCGCTTCAGCCTGTGACTTGGTTTCTTGGAATTTGGAGCGAGTGTTGTTGCGAATCGTCACGACTTTTTCAAACTCATCGACAGCACTCTTTGCCGATTCTCGAATAGCTTTAAGCGATTCGGCTAGTTGGTGCGTAGCCGTTTCATTGAGCCAGAAATAACTGTCCAGAATGCCTGTCGACTTCTTGACCAAATCCAAATACAGGTCGGCATAGGCGTCGTCTTTGCCGATAAGATTGATGATCTCGTGGCATTCTGCCATGCCACGAACGATGTCGCGATTGCCGATCTTGTAAAGCATTGAGTCTTTGTTGACTTGGCTCGTTTGAGTCGCGGCGACATAAGGTGTCTGCCAGACTTGCAAGGCATGGTGTTTCTGAGGTTCGGCCGAGTCTCTGAAAAAGACCAAATGACCATTATCAAAGAAGGAGTAACCATGGCACATGACCGGCGTTGCCACTTGTTGTTCGATCATGTTGTACGATAGCAATACGTACTCGCCGGTAAGCGGGTTGTAAAAGACATACAAGTGATCTTCGCCGTTGGATGCAGCGATATGACGCTCGAACAGCAAATTTTGGACATCTGTATCGAAAACTTTGTACTCGCCAGTTTGCAAATAATAGCCATTCGCAAAGATTAACCCATGACCTTCAGGTAAAAGAATGCAAGCACGAGCAATCGAGTCGATTCGCAAAGCTGTTTGTGTTTTGCGATTAAAAACAATATAGCGGTATGTCTGTTCTTTGAAGGGACGGATTTTTAAAAGGACAACGTTGCCCACGACCGCATAAAAAGTTTCGGCGTCATCGAGAGTTTGATCGGCGTCCTCGACGGGTTCTGCGTAAATTCCTGAGCCCGATTCGGTGTTGTCTTCCACTTTGATTGTCAGATCCCCGCCGATCGTTTCGACGAATACGATATCTTCAATCGAAATGTGGGGATGACGACCGGTTCGGTGAAAATCTCGACCGGCTCGAGTCCATTGAAAGCTGTGTTGGGCAGGCAAGCGGATTTCGAATTCGCTACGGTTGTCAATATATTCCAGCGAGTCACCGGCTACCCGCCATTTGAACGCCTTGATGTCGTTGTGTGATTTCCCAATTTGGAAGACGAAGTAGATATAAGGAGCGGCAACGTGAAATTTTACGAACCGCGTTCCCTTGTAGTACTTGTAAAGTTGGTGAAAGTCCTCGCGAAAGAGTTTGTTGTCGAGGAGATCGAGTGCTTGTTCGTGAAAGGTCGTTTCCGAAAAACCGTAAACTGCGAAAACATCTTCCAAAAGCGTTTCGGTTTTGAGGCCAAACTGCACGTTGTATCCGAACACCAAATGGCCGGCAACGGGAACCATATCGCGCGGGATGCAGTTGTTGGCAGTTGTTATACGTTCGGTCGAGAGCAATTCGGTCGGGATGGAGCCAAACACTTCCCGGCGAGATTCATTGAGTAAGTTCAGTCGCCGTTTGAGATCGTCGCCTTGTGTTGCGAGTCGTTGGCGAATGATCTCATAGGTGCCTCGCTCCAACTGCGTTGGATTTGTATCCGTAGTTGGGACGTGTGCGCGTCGCTGATCGGAATTCTGTTTTTGTTTGGCCATAGTTAGTAGAATATAGTGGGTTGCCGCAATCGGTTGACGACTGGGCGTTTGGTGAGCCGTCAGCAAATGCCATCGTCGCGCTCGGGCTTAAAAAACGACTGCGGAATACAAGCCGCCTTCAATAGTGCTAATCGCAAAAAATGCTACTACGTTTTTCGCGGCGTCTTCCCTTTTCCCGAGATCGACTCAGCCGTTTTGTCACCGATTCCTAACTTGACTGCTGACGTCAACATTTCTTCAAGCTGCGAACGCATGCCGCCTTCGGACTGCGAGATTAGCTTTGCAAGCAAAGCAGTGATCGTAAGGTTTTTCAAGTCGTTTGAGGAAACACCAAACATTTCGATATACTTTTGAACCTGCAACTGGAAGTCGTCGCTGTTGCCCGTAAAGAAGGTGTCTTTAACCTGTGAGAGCACTTGGCTTTCGCCAACAAGGCGGTCGATTTTCTTGCCAGCCGAGATCGAATTGATCAAGCCGTTAAAGAATTCCCCGTCGCCGCCAACAATATCAATCTTGGCAGATTTGAGAGCCTCGCCGAGCACACGTGCTTGTGCCTCAGCGACGGTCCCTTGAATTTGGATTCCAGAAAGTTCAATCGCTTTATCTTTTTCCAGCTGCAACTTGAATTCTTCGTGATCCTTGCCGACACCGTCCAGAAGTTTCATTGCTTCTGCTTTCTCGGTTATGCCGCGGGCTTCGGCAGAGAACTTAAGTTCGAGAACGCGCGCTTCTGCCTCGCCTTCTTTTCCGATTGCGGTGGCCAGAGCTTCTTTTCCCTTGGCTTCCGCCTCGGATCGTTTTTGCAAGACTTCCGCTTCGGCCAACCCGCGAGCGGCTGATTCGACTCGTACCGCGTCCGCAAGCATTTTCTTGGCGTCGGTTTCCTTTTCAGCCGCTGAACGTTGTGCTTCGGCCTGGATCACAACAGTTTGTGCTCTGAGTTGAGCAGATTCTTTTTCGGCTTCAGAGGCTTTGACGACTTTGATCATTTCCTGTTGAGCAGTCTCTTCGGCAGCTGTGACCGCAACTTGTTTCTTACGATCGGCCGCTGCGAATTCTCTCGTGTCCTTGATTTTTTCTTCTTCTTCGACAACGGCTCGTTCAACCATCACGCGGTCACGAATGACGTCTTGGATGTTTTTCTTTTCG
>JAHEAM010000567.1 GCA_024642765.1 Planctomycetaceae bacterium | reverse complement strand
ATTGTTGACGATATTGGGAATTGCGAAGGACCGTCCTGCGTGTGTTTCGATCGATTTAAATTCCAACAAATCAATGTCAAGCCATTCACGAGAAACAGTCTGATTCGCGGGCTGCGTTTCTTGAATTCGCAAATCGAATTCTCACAAATTAAACAATTGGCAGCATTAACAGAACTGCGATCAATCAGCGCCGCATCGTGTAAAGCATCTTCCAAAGATCTTGCTTGGATGCTGGAGGCGTTCCCCGACCTAGAGACTCTCGACTTTGACATAGGAGCTGTCGATGAATTGGCACTCACGTCGCGACCAGGTCTGGCATCATTTTCTGCGAGGCCGCTTAAACAGGTCAAGCGTGTTTGCTTGCAAGATGTTCCTGAATTGGAAATGGACATTCACGTCGCTTGCCCAATTGACGAACTGCATGTCAGTGATGCACCTCAACTCACTGGACTCGGATTGGCTTCGCTCTGGCCGCCGCAAGCCAAGGTTTCTGGGCTACGCGAGTTGCGATGGTTTGCCGCGGGCGGAGCGAGTGTCGATGATTCAGTACTTGAGTCAGTCCTTTACTGCCAGTCTCTCGATCGATTAATGCTCGCTTATCCATCCGTGTCAAAGGAATCATTACGAAATATTGGCGGATTCCTGGAGTTGACTTCCTTGGTGCTACCTGGAGCCGATATCGATGACAGCGTAACGTCCTGCTTCAAAAAGCTAGCGATGCTTCGAGAGGCGAATTTTGACGATTGCAATATTGGTCCACCTACAATTCAATGGCTGCTCGGAATCGAGAGTATGCGACGACTCTCGATCAATTACGTGGTATTACCGTCCGAAGCATGGCGAATTTTGACTCGCATAAAACAACTGAACGAACTTGAAATCGCTGGTGCAAATATTCCCGAAGAAGTTTTTGTAACATTGTTGCAAGAGCTGCGTCTGGAGCATCTCAATATTGCGGAGCACAAACTGTCAAACACCGAGTTCGAATGCCTCAAACAGAACCGATCGCTTCGATTACTCAATGTTTCTGGTTGCGGTTTGTCTCGTGATCAAATTCAACAGCTTTTGGATGCCAACAAATCACTGTTGGTTTACTTCGATGAAATGGAGAAAACGCCCATTTCCGACTCTTCCGTCGATCTCCCCGCTCCCGCGCCAACTGGTGATCGCTTGCTATGCAAAGATCGGTACCGGAAAATCAGATTGCTATTGGCCAACTATGGCGTTCCACACGATTCCATGCTGAGAAACAGCTACTTCGCAAACGATTCAGACGAGAATTTGGATCAAGCTCTTTTCGGTTGGTTCGACTCAGGTAAATTCCGATCGCTAGCCCATCATGTGAAGACGAACTAAGTTAGCGAAATCGGTGAAGCAATATCGCGAAAAGCGGCACCGCGATTCAAGTTTTAAAAAGGTGCGTCGTCGTCACTTGCTTCGTTAAAGGCATCGTTTGGATCACCCGATGAACTTGAGCGACTGTCCTCAAAGCCATCCACGACTTTGAACGATACCGCTTCAGCATTGAGGAAAAACTTCACGTCGCTCTGAGGATCCTTTTGCCAGCGTCGACCACTCAGTCGAAAGGTGATTTCCACTTCTTGGCCTTCGCTCATCTCGTCAACGCTATCGCAATCGTCACGAGTGAATTCTACGGGGACAAAATTGACGAAACTGCCCTTGTCTTGCTCCAATACCACAAGTCGCTTACGAAAGCCTTTGGCGCCAAAGGTCTTGGTTTCTTCAATCAGGTGGACTTTGCCACGAACTTTTCCGTCACTCATTTTTCGCGGGACACTTTTTATACAACGGCCTAGGGTGTAGTTTGAATTCGTAATTGTAGCGTCATCTGCTCGTTTACCCCACCGCCCCAAAGTGCTTCGTTTTGTGATGCTTTCTCGTTCTGTAGACCACGCGAACAAGGTGCGATCCAACGCATCCATTTGCATCAAGTTGCTCGCCAAAGTAATTTTTACCCATGCAATTCACGTCGATCTCCGGTGTAACTTGATGAAACCAGTACGACGTTTTCTGCTTCTACAGCCCTGTCCCAAAGAATGATCATGGAAACCAAAACAGTTGCCCCTGGAATTACGCGTTTTGATCGAGAAAATCGTGGGGGCGGTGGTTTCATGGTTCGCATCTGCCGCAAAGGCAAGCGAATCAATGAGTTCTTCTCCGACACTGGGTGCGGCGGAAAACGCAAAGCCCGCCAGGCGGCCGACTTGAGGTACAAAGAACTCTGTGAACTCTTGGGACCGGTAAAGCCAGCCACGAAAAACAAACTGACAAGTCGGAATGAAAGCGGAAAAGTCGGCGTGCATGAGGCCCACTCCATCGACAACCGCTATTCGAACTGCGAATACTCCGCGTATTGCGCTTCCTGGGTCACCAAAGACGGCAAACGCGAGAAGATCAATTTTTCGTGGAACAAATACGGCCAAGACGAAGCCTGGGAGTTGGCGTGTTATGCCAGAGATCGTGAACTGAGCGACCGAGACGCCGTCATCAAAGGCTACAATCGACGTAAGCTAGCCCGAAAGAAAAAGTCAGCGACGAAGAGGAAATAGCAACACCGCATACCGCAAATAAAAATAGGGCTGGCAGGACTTGAACCCGCGACCAAGCGATTATGAGTCGCCTGCTCTAACCAACTGAGCTACAGCCCC
>JAHEAM010000115.1 GCA_024642765.1 Planctomycetaceae bacterium | reverse complement strand
CGGCCAGTGTGCTCCGTGATGATTCGTTCGCGATCCTTTTCTTCGGCTGCCCAATAGATTTCTTTGCCGATATCGATGCGATAAAGCGGCGGCACAGCGATAAATATTCGGCCATCGTTGATCAATGGCAACATGTGACGATAAAAGAACGTCAACAACAGCGTCGTGATATGGTGCCCATCGGAATCTGCATCAGCCAGTAAGATAACGCAGTCGTATCGCAATCGAGAAAGGTCCAGATCCTTGCCGATACCACAGCCCAGCGACGTCACGATATCTTGGATTTCTTTATTCTCGAGAATTTTCTTGAGCCCGACTGCCTCCGTGTTCAAGACCTTACCGCGTAACGGCAAGATAGCTTGAGTGTTGCGATCGCGTCCCTGCTTGGCTGTTCCGCCCGCCGAATCGCCTTCAACGATAAACAACTCGGCATTCGCGCGGCCGGCGTTCAGGCAATCGGACAATTTTCCCGGAAGCATCGATCGTGACCCGGTCGACTTTCTAGAAACGGCTTCACTTGCGGCGCGCGACGCGGCGCGAGCACGTGCCGCCGCGATGATCCGCGTCACGATGGCGTCAGCTGTTGTACGGTTGCTGTTCAACCATTGCTCCAGAGCGGGTCGAATGGCATTGTCGACAGACGTTTGCACTTCAGGATTGTTCAAGCGATCTTTCGTTTGACCTTGAAAACTTGGGTCACCAATGAAAACAGAAACGATAGCGACAAGTCCCTCGCGAATGTCTTCATGTGTGATTTTGACGCCACGGGGAATCAAATTGTGAGTTTCAAAATAATTGCGAACAGCTTTGGTCAATCCGCTGCGAAACCCGTTCTCATGAGTGCCACCGGTACCCGTTGTGATTCCATTCACATACGAACGCACATGTTCGTCCGTCGACTCGGTCCATTGCATCACGATTTCAATTCGCTCTTCGTCGTCTCGTCGCAGAGAATAGGCAATATCATGTATGGGTCGAGCATTTCGTTCCTTCATGATTTTAAGAAGGTAGTCCGAAATACCGTTTTCGTGATGAAACGATTCGCGAGTCCCTTGGGCCTCGTCAACATAAGTCACCTTCACGCCTCGGTGCAAGAAACTCGTCACCTCCAATCGAGAACGAATAACGCCCGTATCAAATTCAACTTTTGGAAAAATCGTTGGGTCCGGAGAAAACGTGATCGTCGTGCCAGTGCCGCGTACCGTTGCCTTGGCTTTTTGGATATTCGTCGTCGCGATTCCTTTGGAGAACTCCATCCGAAATTGGCTGCCGTCGCGTTTGACAATCGCAATCAACTGTTTCGAAAGGGCATTCACAACCGAAGCACCAACTCCATGCAACCCTCCAGAGGTTTTGTAATTCTTGCCTTCGAATTTCCCGCCGGCATGCAACATGGTGAGCACCATTTCCAGGGCCGACTTTTTGGTTTTTGGATGTTTGTCGACAGGGATACCCCGGCCATTGTCGGACACGGTAACCGTCGTATTGTCTTTGTGGAGCGTTACAACAATTTCCGACGCGTGACCATTCATCGCCTCGTCGACCGAGTTGTCGAGAATCTCCCAGATTAGATGGTGCAAACCCGAAGAACCGACGCCACCGATGTACATGCCGGGACGTTTGCGAACGGGGTCCAGTCCCTCAAGTGCCACGATATCAGAGGCCGTATATGTTTTCGTTGTACTCATAGGTGTCTTGGTGCGAGCGTGATTCTTTGTTTAGGTTTAGCGCGAATAGCCACTGTAGCGTTTATTCGTCATCTTCTGACTCCAATGGCGGAGGCGCATCCGGAGGTGGAATCACGACTTGTGAAATCTTACCGTTCTTTTGGATTTCGGTACCTTTGCCACCTCGTGATGTAACTCGGTACTTGGCCGTCGAAATCGTCTTCTTCGCACCGCGGTTGGTTTCAACGAGCAACAAGTCTCGATCGCCGCAACTAGGTTTGAAGCCAATCAATCGGTCGGTCTTCGCGAGCTTGATCAACATCACGCCTTTGCCTGCACCCGAAAGGTAGTTGACTTCCTCGGCGGGGCAAACCATAGCTCGGCATTCGGCGGTTACGGCCAAAATTGTTTCGGTACCATGAATGGCGTAAACATGAACAACTTCGGCACCTGGCGCGACCCGAGCGTAGCGACGGCCACTGCGTGTCGAGGGTTCCGCGAATGGGTCCAAACCAAAACGCAGGGCAAACCCATTACTTGTGGCAGCAAAGCCATGAACTTCGGGGCACACATCTGGTTTTTTGGGATTTTCAGTTATGCTTCCGCTGACTCGTGGATCAAGTGAAATGCAGGCGATGATTTTTTCGCCGTCTTTCATCTTGAAAAGTTTTTGGATGGGCTCGCCGTAGCCGGTTGAAGCCGGGATATCGACCATTCGCGCCGAGTAACAAACGCCCAGCGACGAGAAGAACGCGACTGCCGCACGCGTCGAACCAGCAACACAATTCAAGACACGATCGCCCTCACGCAAGCGACTCTTGGACGGGTCGGTGATTTGCTTTTGCCGTTTCACCCAGCCGTCTGTTGAAATCATAATCGCGCAGTCTTCGGCAACAATAAAGTCATCGGCCGTGTACTCGGGTTCGTCGACGACGGTCAGCATTTCGGTTCGGCGTTTGCCTTCGGCCTTTTTGGCGTAGCGTTCAATCAGAGCCCCGATCTCCTCTCGCACGATTTGCCAACGCCCCGAGGAGGTTGTGTCGGCAGTGTCTTCCTTCAGCAATTTACGAATCTGGCGAGCGCGTTTTTCTTTTTCCTGGACCTCTTCTGCGATCAGATTGATTTCCAATCGCGCTAGTCGATAAAGTTTGAGTTCGAGAATCGCATCAGTTTGTTCCGCGTCCAGGCCACCTTTGGCGGCGGGGAACCGAGCCATGATTTTTTCCGCGGCGTCCGCTTTGCCTTCGGACTTGCGAATGATTCGAATGATTTCATCAAGCGCGTCGAAGACGATTAAGAAACCGTTCAAAATATGCAGGCGTTTTTCCAGAGCCGCCAATTCATTTTCAAGCCGCCGCGTGATTACGTCCAAGCGAAAATGCAAAAAATGCCAGAGCATTTCTTTGAGACCCAGTCGCTCTGGCGCGCCAACCGCGGGATTCTCGGTTGGCACAAGGCACGTCATGTTGACATTGAAATTTGTTTGCAGCGGCGTGTTTTTGTAGAGATACGCTAAGACTTTTGCTTCGTCCGCGTCCTTTTTGAGCAGCACATCGATGCGGATATCTTCGGTCGAAAGATCGCGGGCGTCTTGAATCAGGGGCATCTTCCCCGTAAACGCAATCTCTGCAATTCGTTCGACCAAAACACTCTTATTGACGCCGAAAGGAATCGAATTGATTTGCAGGACCTTAAAGCCCTTAAATTCACCTGCAATTTTTGTTGTACCACGAACCTTCAACGTTCCATGACCCGTACTATAAATTTCGCGCAATTCTTCTTTGGTGTTGATCACTTGTCCGCCCGTTGGAAAGTCGGGGCCTTGGACCGCATCGTTTGCGACAAGTTGATAGTCTTTGATTTCTGGATCATTGAGCAATTTGAGCAGCGCGCGGCAGATCTCACCCAAGTTGTGTGGGGGAATATTGGTTGCCATTCCGACGGCAATCCCAGTCGCGCCGTTGAGCAGCAAGTTCGGAAGGCGACTCGGCAGCACAACAGGTTCGAGTCGTGTGCCATCGTAGTTTGGTTTGAAGTGTACTGTGTCTGTTTTGAGATCGTCGAGCACCTCATCGGCAACCTGCGACAATCGACACTCGGTGTAACGCATCGCCGCCGCGTTATCGCCATCGATCGAACCAAAATTGCCTTGGCCATCGACCAGTGGCATCCGCAAGGAAAACGACTGAGCCATCCGCACAAGTGCTTCGTAGATTGAGCTGTCACCGTGGGGGTGCAGGTTACCCATCACATCGCCAACGACCTTCGCGCACTTGCGGTGCTTCGTCGTGTAGTCCAGCCCCTGCTGGTACATCGTGTACAAGATGCGGCGTTGGACCGGTTTGAGTCCATCACGGACATCGGGCAGCGCGCGGCTGGTGATGACTGAAAGAGAGTAATTTAGATATCGGGACTGAGCAGCCAAACGAAGGGGCACGCCCTCAAGGCGTTCCTTCAGCGCTTCATCGAACAACGATGACTCGGCAGCTGATGAATTTTTGCGTTTGGACTTCGAATCGTCGGCGTTTGACGGACTGGAGCCCGTCGTTTTCTTTCTCTTGGCCAAACCGGATTTCCTCCTTGGTTTTGGGCACGTATTTCATCGTTTGTCGAACCGGCTTCGTCCATGCAACGAGGGTCTGTCGCAGTTGCGGTTAACGAGAAACTGAAAGTATCTCCATCGGCAAAAATGCCACCAAGGCCCACGTGATTGTTGACTTTGGCAATGTGAAGCTTTCAGGGAAATTGTATCGATCGAATCGATTCAGTTGTAGACGGTTGTTCCGGTTCTAATGCTACCAATTCCGATTTGAAAGAAGACTCCTGGACAATCATTGATATCGATTTTGGCGAATTGCCGATTTGATCCACTGTTCGAGTCTGTCAGGCTGCCTGATTTTCAAGCAAGCATTGCCAATCGGCATTTCGGCCTGTAGATCGAATGCACGATACACTAACAAGCACATGAGGTGCGAGTTCAGGACAGGGAAGTTCCGGCTGGTGAAATCAGCTCGGGCTATTTCAAAATTCTTAAGGAGCCAGTTCGATGAAAATCCGTTTATTAGTCGCCGCCGCGATACTGGTTGCGGGGTCAGTGGTCAGCACTCAGGCCTTCGCCCAATACGCTCCCAATTCCAATGGCAATTTGGCAAACAACTTGTTTTTGCAATACCAAACTCCATCCGGAGCTAGCCAGGTGACTGCGGGAATGTATCCAGCCCCCCATTGGGTGCCAGGCAATGTTGGACACACTTACTACACCTATCAAGCGTTGATGCCACATGAAATGATGTATCAACACTCACGCAACTATTACAACTATCAAGCGGGTCCAGAGTCCTTCTATCAAGAACCCTGTCGCGGCGGTGGTGGAGGTTCGTTGAACATCACTAAAGTTCGTTGGCAATCGGGTAGCAACCACATGGGCCCATTGCCCTTCACTGTCAACCCTCTTCAAAAAGCCCAATATTCGTTTGCTCAGCGTCGTTACTGCATCGACGGAGCCGGAGGGCACAGCGGTCTTTTGCACCGTGTGGGTGGTTGCGCTACCGGAAATTGTGGCGATGGTACAGGCGAATGCAACTCTAGCGGCTACTAAGGCAATTGGGCAAACGACCGGTTCGTCACGAATACTATCCAATGCCGCGACGGGAAACGCTGTCGCAATCAAGCGTCGGCGTGACCAAGACAATAACGAATTTTCGATAAATAGGAATTTGAAACATGAAAACACAACTAGGATTCATGGCACTCGCGGCCTTGGTTTTAACCGCATCACAGGCATTTGCACAATGCTCGTCATGTGGAACAAGTGGTGGCTATGCGGGAGGAAACATGTTGGGAGGCGGTGTCAGCAATGACATGACGATGCCAACCTGTCCGGAAACTCGCACAGGCTATCCGCGAATTGATCAACGATTGCGTTATGCACATCAAGATCATTTCAGTCCACACCCAGTTTATGCCTACAGCCGACCTGGCATCAACGCTCAACGCGTCGATGAATGGAACAAGATACAAGGGCAAGCCAACGCATGGCACGGTGATAACTCGTATTGGCGCTGGGGAGCTCCGACAGCTCTCGTCGTACCGCCAACGGCAGCCTACCAATCCGAGTACAATTGGGGCGTCGGTCAAACACGTAGCATGCCAATCAATCATCAATTTGGTTATGGCAACGCTGGAGTGATTTCTGGCGGCGGTTACGGCACCTATCAAAACGCACCCTATTGGCCAAGCAGCACAAGGCAATTCGGCATCTACCCCGTCCGGGCCCCTTGGCACTAAGCAAAACAACGTCGATTTGACAAACAAATGTTTTGTCAGCAACACGATCCATTTCAATAAAAAGCAAAGGCTTCGAGCAATCGAAGCCTTTGGTTTTTATTGCAAACAACTGAAGCTGGTGATTGCCAACGTCAAGTAAGGTCGCCAGTGCCCACCAATACAAGCAAATAGGATTGGCAGAAACTGTCTTTCTTTGATTCTGTGCTCCGTTTGATCACATTGTGTCTCGAATTGAGTTCGATAGCAGTTTCGCCTTGGTAAAATTTGCGGGCCACACATCTTGCCCTATTTTTGAAACAACCTCTTTTTTGCTAATATTCGCAAAAAGTTTCAAGTGACGCACCCTTTTGGTACACCTCGTGCGTATGCATTCCATCGCAAATTGAGTTGACGATGAATCACGTTTTGTTGAGGCCTCTTAGCCGCCAACAAACAATGCCAGGGAGTCATGAGATGTTTACAACAGAACTATTACTTGCAGGAGTTTTCTTGACTGCTGCTGTTACGTTTTTCTTGAGAATCGCACCTGTTGCACGTAGCCCATTTGAAAATCAAGTGCGTTAGTGAAATGAAGTTGTCTATACGAGCCCAACCCAATGTCGGACACTACTCGACTGATCCTTCAATCGTCGAAGGCGTCGAGTCCGATCTCATCCAAATTTCGTTCTAGCAATTTATCGTCGTTGAAGTGCGTCGTGATATCGTCTTCCGGATTATAGGGCTGTACATAGATCCGATTGAAGCGAATCGCCACGACCTTCACCGCATCCCCCGGTTCAATCGCAAACCCATCGCTGATCGCGTCATACTGCCGATTTTCGATGATCACAATTCCACTCGGCAGCATTTTGGTTTTCGCACGACCGACCTTGTCAACAAGTCGTTTGATTTCGTCCAGAAACGTATCGATCGGCATGACTTCGTCGCGAGTCATCGCTTTGTTGAGAATCCGTCGACCAATGGGCGTGCTAGGCCAAACCTTGACTAAAGCTGCAAACATGATCGGCAAGGCAATGGCTGTGACCATCAATACCAATGAACCCGTTTGCATCGAATCGACGAAACCGACAACGATCCCTGAAATCAAGAAAACAGCGGCCAAGACACCTAACAATCCGGCAGACGGAATAAACATTTCCACAACGACCACTAATAGTCCCATCGCAGTCAAAATAAACGCCCAATAAAACGGATCCATAGACTCTCGATACTTAGACAAAAAGTGTGAGTTGGCGAACAGTGCAATTCGATTTGGCTAACCCAATCGATTATATGTGAAATCGCTTGCCGAAGGAAACGCTTTCCAACGCACCGAAACGGATGTGTTAGAATGTTCTCGATAGCATTACTATCCGCAACTCCATTCAACAGATCACAAACGACAGCAATGCGAAAATACAATTATTCTCGCCTCACCCACTCGATTTCTGCGACCGCCTTCATTGCAGAAAATGCCACCGTCCTTGGCGATGTTTCGATTGGCGACGAAGCAAGCGTTTGGTTTGGGGCGGTGATTCGTGGCGACGTGGAAGCGATTTCGATCGGCTCTCAAACCAACATTCAAGACCTCTGCGTTTTGCATGCCGACCCTGGCCTGCCCTGCCTTATTGGCGACCGGGTAATTGTGGGACATGGCGCTGTCGTCCACGGTGCTGTAGTCGGCAACGATTCGTTGATTGGAATTCGTGCCGTCGTTCTGAATGGGGCTAAGATTGGAATGCATTGTCTCGTCGGGGCGGGGTGCCTTGTTCCCGAGGGCTTCGAGGTACCAGACAACAGTGTTGTGATGGGAGTGCCTGCGCGAATCGTTCGCCAAACGACGGATGCCGACCGTCAACGGCACCAATTGGGCGTTCAAAATTACGTGCATGCTCGCTTGCATGTCCCATCATCTCAATAACGAGCGACAAATCATGGCTTTCAAAAGAGTTTCGCGAACGAGTCCTTTGTTCGATTGCCTGTTTGGGGGGTATTGGTCGTTACGAGCGTGAGCGGATTTTGGTGGTATTGTTTGCGTCGACCAAGTGTTTCACCTCCAATTAATACCTCAGTTGTTACTGCTGCGGTTCCCATTCTCGATTCTCAATCGTCCTCGGGCGTGGAGATCGTTGATGAAATCACGACTGAGGAACGACTCAAGCTGATTGTCGAAACACTCAGCGCCGAGATCAGCCCAAGAAGCCTATCGCATTACGAGCAACATAATCAGGCGGCGGATTAAGTCGAATCGGAATTTCAAAAGCTGCACCTTGCGGTCGTTCGTCAATCCTTCGAGGTTGAAGGACTTGCTTGCCATAACTTGGTGGTTGAGATTTCTGGCAGCGAACGTCCCGAGGAAATCCTGGTCTTTAGGGCGCATTACGATAGTTGCCTGAGTATTCGCGGCGCGACCAAAAATCACGCGTCAACGAATAACACAGCGGTGGTGGGGCTCCTACTCATTTGGTACCTTGAATCGAACTAATTACACCTCTGTATCAATCTGAGGACGGGGTGTCGCGAATTGATTACAGTTCGATTGATGAAATTGTTCGATTTCCTTGTGATTCATGCTAAAATGCCTCAAGAATCCGTTATCGCTGTGATTGGCATGGGCGTTGCCTTCTATAGTTATCCGTTGGTTCTATCCTGGAACTCTTTGGAGAAAAAACATGTACAAGCTTTTTAGCAAACTATTTTTGGCGGCCGCTTTTGGACTTGGGTGTGTTGCTGCGGCCAACGCCGACCACGATCAATTGCCGATCGAGGCCTGCGCGGACAGCCTGAGGTGCCAAGCCGACGATTTACAAGACGCCTTTCGCGATCAGTTTCGTAAATCGGATGTTTACGGCCAGCTTATTCGCACGGCGGGCAAAATCGAACGAAACGCCCGAATCATTCGAAATCAGTCAGATGCCCGCAATGGCATCTGCCGAGTCACCGATGAAATCAATGAGACATCAACGCTGATCTGTGAACTACAAGCTCTAGTCGAAGACGCTCGGTTCCGAGCCGCAAGTGGATGGGATGCACCCTTGTGTGGTTGCACGTTGCATGTCGACGCAAAAATCGCGACCATTCAGCAAACGCTGATACTGATTCGTGCCGAAGCTACGGCCATGACCGTCGGGCCAGTTGTGATTCAGCCTTATAACCAACCCTTCGTTGCGCCTCAGCCTAATTTTGCACCGACGCCAACGCAATACTATCAACCTCGGCATGAATCAATTCAACCCACGCCAGCACCAAGCTATTATCCAAGCTCGCGGATCGATGGCCGCAATTCGACTTTTGCCGGAAACGGAAGTATTGGTCGCACTCAACGCGGCATTGAACTCAACCCCAATGGATTCGTATTCCATGTCGGTGGAGCATCGATTCACGTGAATCGCTAGTATTCAATGCGACTGAAATAAAACATAACACCTAGGGAAACTCTGGGTGTTTTTTGCTTTGTGACGGTTACGGGTGATTCGCCTTTTCGGTTAGTTCGGTTCGTTGCATTGCCGAACCACGGATCTCGGTCTAGGATGAAAATGAGCGTTTTAATTAGATTTACTTTCGCGAAAACAGAGATGACCGAATTGAATTTCCCGCCAACTTTAGAGGAACTTGTCCAAGAATTCTCAGAGATGTTCGACTGGGACGAACGATTCGAATACCTGATTGACTTGGGCAAGCAATTGCCGCCATTGTCAGATGAGGCGCGCAGCGAAGCGAACCTCGTCCAAGGCTGCATGAGTACTGTTTGGCTCCAAACTCAAATTTTCGTTGGACCACCGCGAAGGATGGAAATCCATGCTGACAGCGATTCGTTGATTGTCAAAGGCCTGATTGTAGTGATGCTTGCGATCTTCAACGGACGAACGCCGCAGGAAATTGCGACCACCGATGAAGGAGTCGTTTTTTCAAAGTTGGG
>JAHEAM010000566.1 GCA_024642765.1 Planctomycetaceae bacterium | reverse complement strand
TTCACAGGATAAGCAAGACCGACAAAGGCCTTACCACAATAACAACACCACTAGATAAACCTAACATAGTCGCCATCGACGAGGAAATCGCTTTGCTCGAGAAACGGATTTCAGACTTGGAGAAACTCAGGTCTAATATTCCCGCCCGCACAGCGGACGCGTGATAACCAATAAGCGACGGTCTTAGAAATAGTCAATGATTAATACGAAGGATTTTGATTTTTTTTGCGTTCGGATTTGAGTTGTTTTTGGCTTTTCGCGCAATCCCTCGGGTTTTTGTTTGGCATCGGTCGAGACTTCGATGATACGTGAGCTTTCGCGGCGTGTTGTGATTGTTTGTTATTTGTGCTGCGAGTAACGACTAGCACCGTTGCCAACCTGGAATTGTTCATCGAGACGCCGGATGGGAAACTCAGAGAACGTATGAAACGAGTTGCGGTCAAACGCTGGCTGTGATCCAGTCCGGCATTTTCTAGCCGAAAGAGTCCACGATGAACTGCTCGACCTGCTCGTTTCGCTCGGCGTTTTCGGCTTGGCGAGACTAATACAGCACAATCTATTTCGTCGGGCAGAGAGAATCGTCAGCCCCGGCTTCCGCCAGATGCCTGGCTTTTTTCTTATTTGTTGGCCGAAGCAATTCTGCCACCCGCAGCCAACTTGGCGAGTCAATGGGCTGCTGGGATAACCTTGACATGTATCGAACTCGCGTTGCCAAGCTTTCTGACCGTGCGCCGGTCGAACTTTTTTTACGCGAACCTACCCCCGGCGTTTCGCCGCCTCGATCAGGGCATCGACTTCCAAGACGTGTTCATAAGGCACGCGATTGCGCTGATATTTCTTCCATAGAATTGCTCGCAGGGTTTTGAGATCGTCGAGCGGAATGACCGAAAACTTGGTCCATTCCGGGTCCGACTTCAGTCGGGACTGGAGCTGCCATTTGGCGCCGTGTTGCGTGACCCTGACCAAACGGATCACGCCTTCGTCGGTGTTCTCACGCCATTCGTGTTTCTTCATGATTGATGGAACCAGGAGGTTTGCGAAAATGCAACCGGAAAAATTGTGGGATGAATGTAAGTCTCAATATCGTCAATGATAATCGCCCGTTTGCCCGAGACCACGTTCCACAATTCGATTCTTCCGCTACTCGAATGCGACCACATGGTATCTTCAATCTGTTTCCCAGGATTCAGTCCACCGATGGCGATGTAATTTCCATCCGCGGAAAAATGTTCCCATGTCCAAAATTCGGAGTCGCTTGCGGCCAAACTGGTGTTGCGTAGCCTCGGTTTTTGTTACGGTCAAATCGGCGATGAAAAAAATGCTCGCTTGAATTATGAACAATGCAGAAGCCAGTTCCAGCATAACGTAATGACTGCAGCCGATCGCCAGAAAATTTACAAAAAACTGGTGCCTTATGTTTCCGATGCGACGCCCCACAAACGTTGGCTTCCTAATTTCAAGCTTGGGGCTCCCGAAACCTTTCCTTATTTCGCTTTCTTCTCGAGTTGCAGTAGACGTAGTTCACACTGCAATCGGTAGGCCAACGCTTCCGCCCATTCATCAGGACGGCCCAATCCCATTTCAAACCTAACTCGACGTTCGGCTTCCATCTTTTTTGCGTTCTGGATCATGTCTTTGGCGACCTTGGTGAGTTGATCTTGATCGTTCTCGTAAAACGATTCAAGTGCCTCATGCAATTTGCGGTAAGACATCAAAAGGCCAAAGACTTGTTCTTGACCACTTTCTACCCGCCCGCGTTTGCCCTCCACTTCTAGATAGATTGCGTTAATGATTTGTTTTTTTAATCGTACTTCCTGGTCGTCATCATCTTTTACCTTGTACTCCTCCGGTGATCCGGAACCATTAATGGCATCCAAAGTCGCACCAGTGTATGGCTTTTCCGAATCGTCATTAAGCACAGGCTCGTGAGCGGTCATGTTCGAGCAACAAATAAAAAAAACTATCACCATTGCAATCCTGTAGTTTTTCATAACCTACTTCCTTATTTGAAGATTTCGTCACTGTCCAACTTGCTGCACAGCGTTTCTGGAGATGGCAGTGCTCGTCGAATTGCCGATCATTTTGACGTCGGCGTGGATGGTATGTCGCAAACTTGTGTCGTCCTTGAACGTACCGCTGACAATTGGTTCACGATCAGTGATGGGTGGGCTCGCGTTGCTCAACGTTCGAGACTTTATTCGATGATCAATTCACCATTCATTACCATCCAATGTCCTGGGAATGAACAGAGGAATGGATATCTTCCTACCTCAGTTGGTGCGACAAAGAAAATCGTCGATGATTGTTTGGGTTCGACAATGTTTGTGTAACAAAGAATATCCTCGCTTTCTGGCACATATTGCTTGAGAAACGCGCTGGGGTCAGCAATGTATTTGTTGGCAAGTTGACCCACGCGTTCAAGTGAACCGGGCTTGGCCAATACCCAGTTGTGTGGCACAGCATCCGGATTTTTGAAAGTCAATTCCAAGACCTCGCCCGCTTTCGCTCGGAATTGCCGAGTCGAGTAAGTCAAGTTTCTTGCTGCCTCGATTTCTACTTTTCTTGCGTTAGCCAGCACTTTATTCCATGGGTTGGGTACACTCTCATTAGCCATGGCCATATCGATTACGATCGGATGTGGGCCGACTACTTTCTGCCGCGGTTGATAACCGGGTAAA
>JAHEAM010000565.1 GCA_024642765.1 Planctomycetaceae bacterium | reverse complement strand
TTGCACTTTGAATTGCATTTTTCGCCGATTTGGTTGCTAGGTCGCTCGTCGCAACATTTGCGGGAGCGTGAAACCGAGAGGCAATGCCCGTTCGCTGAATAATCCATTCGGAGTCGCAACCCAACGAAATCAAATCTTCGTTTGTTACGACATTTTCCGGAACACCAAGTCCAGTTCCGGCGACTCTGAGGCCCAAGATGGGTTGGTGTCGAACAGGGCGTTTCGATTCTGCATTCGGCAGTGTCGATGTCATTTTCTTTTCCAGTATTGATCGTTGGTTTGTTCCCGAAATATAAACGACTGCCAACCGATTGAAAATGCAAAAGGAGTCGATTGAAGAAAAACGGAAATTTTGAATTTCACGTTTGTTCGTTAAACTTTTAGCAAATTGCGTATTTCAACGCTCGAAACACTTGATATTTTTAACCACCGAACAAAAGTCCACAAAAATTGAACGCCAAAATACGTTCAAAACCTGTCAAAAACACTCAAACCGGCATTGCCCGTTAATCAAACCCCTCTGTGGAGGGTGTTGTTGGGCTGGGAATCGGATAAATTGTTGTTTTTCCAGCGTTTAAGGCTGTTGGAGAAAAAGGCAAATTCGACCCCTTTTTGTTTTGTTGCTTTGTTTTCGCATTTACATCGTATTGATTCAATGCGTCCAAACAAACAGTGATTCGTAAGGAATAAACGCAAAAACGGTCTTGAGAGCCAAAGTCAGAGTTTGAGCAAGCGTGAATTATTTCGTCACAATTGTGAACTTTTTCACGTTGTCAAACTATGGGGTTGATTAACGTAAAAAGCGGATGCCAATCAGACTTCAAATAGGAAGGAAGAACTTAGAATCATGAGCCTAATGGCAATTTTGTATCATTTAGTTCCCGAATCTCCCGTTTTGGTTGCTTACAATCACGACGCGAAATCAGGGACAAGTGTCCATGTTCCATCGATTCATTCGGGCAAGCCACGCGTTTTGGCAGGCATTGACCCAACAACTTCTGGAACACATTTGGGAATCAATCAAAACGGCTTGGTGGTCGGTTGGGTCACTCGTCGCCGAACAACCGAACCGATCAACACACAATCGCGAGCCGCATTATGTAGGCAGTTGTTGAAATCGACTTCTGCGCGACGAGCAATGACAGCCGCTATGGATGCCCTTTCTACAGGGCATTACCAAGGCGTGGATTTTGTGATCGCCGATGCGGAAAGTGGTTGGCAAGTCCATGGTGGTGATGAGCCGGAATGCACGGAGCTCGTTGATGGGTTGACCATCGTGAGTTCCCATGATTTCGAAGACCCGAACAAAGATCGTGTCGCAATGGCGCATCGCTTGCTTACGCTCCAGAATCTTGATTCACCCATTAAGTTTTTGGCGGTTGCCAGTAAGGTTTTTGCTCGTGGGCCGAGCATTCCTGGCCGGCCGAGTATGGTCGTTCGTAAACAAGACTATAACACTATCAGTTCGACTTTGATCGCTTTGGGGAAGAAACCTCGAGACGCAATTTATCAATTCGCAGCTGGTTCACCTGACGTCGCGAAATTCGAAGACTATTCGCCGATGCTGCGTGATATCCTCAGCCGAGGTATTCGCGAAGCTCGCTCTAAAGCCAACGTCTAGTTCTGTCTTAGGTGATTAAGAATATCAAAAGGGCCAAGGTAGCGGAGTCGCTGCCTTGGCCCTTTTTGTTAATTTCAGCGATCATGCCGATTTCCGAGTAGCCGTTTTGGCCCTCGTTTTGGCCAGGCGATAGAGCAATCGATTTCCGGCCTTGCCAATTTGTTTAGACGTTCCTGTTTCCCGCAATACATAGGCAATCCGCTGAGCGTCGGAACGGTTCAAGGCCAACGCGGCAGCTAGTTCGGCCGTGTCAAAGACTGTCGGCAGTTCCAAAGGCAGTAATGCAGCAAGATCGTTTTTTGATTGGAATTGGTGCGTCTCAACGATTTCGTCGAGTCGCTGGTCTTCGACTACAAAATCATTCGCTCGCCAACGCCGACGTTTGCCGTGACCGGGGAAACGAGTTTCAGTGATCACCACCAACGGTACGAGTAGCCGCAACTTTTTGTGTGGGAAAACTTGTGTGAAATGCAACAATTCCTCAAAGATGTCGAGCAATGTTCCCTTCGATGGACTCCAGCGTTCGGAAACGGTGACTCCGTTTCGTTTATCGAGCCGTACGATTCGTTTCTTGGCGACGATCGGTTTTACCACGTCAACAACATGGGACTTCAAAAGTGTTTTGATCTTGTCGCGAATTGCTCCCAGGCCACTATGTTGAATCTCGACGAGGCGATTGCCGTTGACCGCGTCGATTCGAAAGCGACCTAAGCGGACTTCGGTTTTTCCGGAGTCGTCGGAGTACATCTCTTTGAGTTGCTTGTGGAGCGTAGTTTCCATTTTTTCGAATGTTCTCGTTAAAGCACGAAATCGGTCTTTTGCCGTTATAGGAAAACTTGGTAAATTCTGGAAAGAGAGATTTTTGAACCTTTGGACCGGTGGATTCAATGACCAACATGCTATCAAAACCAGGAATTGTCGAGGATATTACACACTGCATCGGCAATACGCCGCTCGTGCGTTTGCGCCGTGTCACTGAAAATTGCCATGCTGAGGTAATTGCCAAAGTCGAGAATATGAATCCGTTGTGGAGTGTGAAGGATCGCATCGGTCGAGCG
>JAHEAM010000564.1 GCA_024642765.1 Planctomycetaceae bacterium | reverse complement strand
GCCGTTTTACTACTACGACATTCCGGCGATCACGGGAATTCAATTGCCGTTGATGGAATTTTTGCAAACCGCGCGGCAAGCGATCCCAAACCTTGTGGGTGTAAAGTTTACGAATAGCGACCTCGTCGTACTGCAACGGGTTTTGGCAAACTATGGGGAGCAATTCGATATCCTGTTTGGATCAGACGAGTTGATGTTGCCAGCGCTGAGTTTGGGGATACGAGGCGCAGTGGGTAGCGGCTACAATTTCGCGGCCCCAATCTACCACCGAATCATTGCCGACTTTGATCGCAACGATTTGGAATCGGCCAGACGGTGGCAGTGCAGGGGGGTGCAACTGGTCGATACGTTGTGCCAATTTGGTTACATGCCGGCGGCAAAGGCGGTGATGGAAATGCTTGGCGTACCGGTTGGTCCACCGCGGTTGCCGTTCTTGGGACTGGACAATGCACAAAAAGGAAAATTAAAGGAAGCGTTAAACGCAATTGGATTTTTTGATTGGTTGCAAGAATGTTTGACGTAGCCGACCCTGCATCGCGTATCCATTTGAGCAAGTTCTATCGCGATCGGCTGCTCAACAACGTTGTGCCGTTTTGGTTTCCGCGTTGCATTGATGGCGAGCATCAGGGGTATCTGCATTCGCTTGATGAAGACGGCTCACTCGTTGATACCGACAAATCGATATGGGCCCAAGGCCGAATGGCTTGGATGTTGGCAACACTCTACAGCACCGTGGAGTCGCGTCCTGAGTGGCTTGTTTGGGCCGAGTCGGGAATTCAGTTTTTGAAAAAATTCGGCTTCGATGCCGATGGTCGAATGTTTTTTCATGTGACGCGTGAGGGCAAACCCATTCGCAAACGTCGTTACGCTTTCTCGGAGTCATTTGCGTCGATTGCGTTTGCAGCCGTGTCATGTTCGACCGGCGATGCAAGATTGGGAAAACAAGCGGTTGGTTTATTTGATCATTTCGTCGATTGGAATTTTACGCCCGGTAAAATGCCCGCGAAGTTTACCGGTAAAAGGCCGATGACGTCGATCGGTCCACGGATGATTGCTATTGCGACCGCCCAGTCATTGCGAAATGATCTGGGCGACCAAGTTGACCTCGCATGTTTTAACGCTCAGATTGAAGAATGGATCAACCAAATCATCGCGTTGTTTTTGAAACCCGAACATGGTGCGGTTATGGAAAGCGTTGCACCCGATGGTTCGATTGTTGATACCTACGACGGACGGATCTTGAATCCCGGCCATGCGATCGAAGCGGCCTGGTTCATACTCGACGAAGTTGCATACCGGAAGTTACCCGCCACGCATCCGTGGACGAACGCTGCGTGTAACATGATTCGATTTAGCCTTTCGCGCGGTTGGGACGACGAGTATGGCGGCCTGTTTTATTTCCGAGATGTCTATGACAGGCCCGTCCAAGAGTATTGGCACGATATGAAATTCTGGTGGCCGCATAACGAAGCGATCATCGCAACAATCATGGCCTATCAAGCAACGCGCGACCAAGAATTCGCAACCTGGCATCAAAGGTTGCATGAATGGAGTTTCCGGCATTTCGACGACCCAGAACACGGTGAATGGTTTGGCTACTTGCACCGCGAGGGCAGTCGCTCCAGTTCGCTCAAGGGAAATCTCTGGAAGAGCTTCTTTCACTATCCACGCATGCTTTGGAAATGCAGCGAAATTCTGGGACGTTAGCTTGATTTCGGTTGCCAAAGACTCGCAGTCGATGTTTTTTGACGTGAATAAGCATGCAAAAAAATATAGGTGTCAGAACGTCAGGAGAATATTTTGAAATTATGCGCGAAAATTGTGTGCGAGATTCGTTAATCAGTTAATGCGTCCAAACCTACAACTTTCGAGCAAATTTTGAAAAGGTGAGCTATATGTTGTCGAAGTCTATACTCTTGTACCTGCTGATGTTCCCAGCAGTTGGTTGCTTTGTTTCTAATCGCGTTGTGGCTCAGGTCACATCAGGCGAACAAGAGACGCAAGAAGAACAATCGCCGTCGGTTATCCTTCAGAAAATGGTGTCCATTGACTTTTCAGGCGGGACTGTTTCCGATTTGATTGACCAATTGCAGGAACAAGTTGAATTCAATTGCATTATCCAGGTAGAAGCCAAAGATTTTCGGCTCCCAGAGATTAAACTTAATGATGTGAGGGCAAGTTCAGTTCTTGACGCCATGAACTTTGCGTCGAACGATAAAATTGTTGCGGACTACGATAATTACCCCTATGTTCAAATCACCAACGAATATTTGGAACCACAACAAACCGCAGTCTTTAATCTGATCGCAAATTCAAAGTGGGGTGGTGAAGGAGGAATGATCGCAGCCGGAGAGGGCGGACCAGCGATTATTCTGGTGGAAGCAATCCAGGCAGGACTGGAGTTTCAAGGCGAAAGTTCAACGCCGCTACTGACGAAATATCATCCCGATTCTGGCTTGTTTTTTGTAAAGGGTACTCCGATGCAATTAGCAATGGTAACGCAAATTGTTTCTGAGATGACACGCGCCCGCGCAACGACAGATATAGGCGGATCGCTTCCTTTGGCAGATCCTCGTGGTGCTGCTGAAGGTATTAAAAAGTAAAGAGGTAGACGTTCCAGTGGGAAACAAGAGTGGGCTATCTGCATGGCCAATACAAGGAACGGCTACTCGCGTTCATG
>JAHEAM010000563.1 GCA_024642765.1 Planctomycetaceae bacterium | reverse complement strand
ATGTCATGGGCTTCAGGAATCGAGACATCGTTTAAACTCTTCTGCCCATCACGCACGATTGCGATGGCCAGTGGGTGATTGCTATGTCTTTCAACAGCGATCACATTTTTCAGGAAGTCGACCTCCAATACGTCACCGTATGTGATGATGTCCGTTACGTGCGGCTTGCCTTCAGTAAGCGTGCCCGTCTTATCAAATGCGATCGCGGTGATTCTGCCGAGGATTTCAAGAGGGCCGCCACCTTTAAATAGTACGCCGCCTCCAGCAGCGCGCGCGACTCCGCTAAGTACTGCACTTGGTGTTGCGATAGCAAGAGCGCAAGGGCTCGCGGCAACAAGTACTGCCATCGCACGATAAAACGACGCCGAGAACGACTCGTCAACAACGACGTAGGCGAACAGTAACAATATGACGACGCCGATAACTGTTGGTACAAAGTACTTTTCAAACTTGTCGGTAAAACGCTGGGTCGGCGATTTTTGTGTTTCCGCTTCGTTGACCATCATTACTACTCGAGCCAGGATCGATTCACTTGCCAACTGAGTGGCCTGTATTTCCAGCGAACCGCTTTCGTTAATCGTGCCCGCGAATACTCGGTGGTGTGCGGCTAGTCCCTCTGGGTTTTCGGCGGCTTCCAATCGATCGCTGACTGGCCATTTTTCGACAGGAACGCTTTCGCCAGTGATCGGCGCTTGGTTGACTGTGCTAAGACCTTGGACAACGAATCCGTCCGCAGCAATTCGTTCATTGGGCTTGACAATCACAAGGTCGCCACGTGCAAGTTGTGAAACTAGAATCTCTTTCGTTTTTCCATTGCGTCGAACCAGAGCGGTTTCTGGCGCCAAATCGGCGAGAGCTTCTATCGCCTGGCGTGCACGCCCCATCGCAAAGGTTTCCAGCTCGTGACCGATGGAAAACAGGAATAGCAATAACGCTCCCTCAACCCAAGCTCCGAGTGAAGCAGCACCGAGAGCGGCTACGAGCATTAGGAAATCAATCTCGAAATGTCCACGCGCAATCTTCTTGATGGCTTCCAGCGTGACGTAGTAACCACCAAAGATGAACGCTGCACAAACAAACGACCAAGAAATCCAAATGTTGACGTCCGAAAAACTCAGAGACCATCCGATGAGCAAAAGGCTCCCGCAAATAATCGCAAAGATTAATTCCGCGTGCTCTCCAAAGATCCCAACATGCGAATGGTTGTGATTTGCGGCCACTGATTTCTGTACTTCCATATGTTGGGAGTTCAACACGTCTTCTAACAATGAGGGCAAATCAACTGAACGTCAATCAACCCTTTTTGAAAACTGAGTCCTTGAAAGAAATAGAGGATTTCTGAAAAAGTTCGGAGAAGTGTAGAGATTTTGAAAATCACCAAAAGTTGTCTTTTGTTGGAGTCTGTTAAATACGCCCGAGAGGGCTCGAACCTCCGACCTGCGGTTTAGGAAACCGCTGCTCTATCCACTGAGCTACGGGCGTTTGTTATGTTTTTATCGAGTTCGTAACCCGTTCGTAACCTGTTTGGCCATTTGAACCATCTGTTTTTCGCGTTGTGATGTTGGAATATAGAAGCCCCTGTTTGTACCAGGGGCAAACCAAACGGTTCCAGTTCTAAGGAGAAACCGCATAGCCGAACGATATTCTACCCGACCGTCGAAACCCTTTCCAGAGTTCCCGCTATTTGCCCACAACAACCGGCAATGGTGCCGCAAGATTGCAGGCAAGATTCATTCGTTCGGATCTTGGGATGATCAAATGGCCGCGATTGAACGGCACAACCTTGAATATGCCAGCCACAAAGTCCGCGTTCCGGTTCCTGAATCCTTTTCAGGGTTAAGCGTTCACGATTGCGTTAATCGGTTCCTGAATCAAAAGCTCGATGAGCAAGATGCAGGGCAGATATCTGAGCGATGGTACAGCGATCTTTATAAAGTGTGCCAATTCATTCTTGAGCAATTCGGACGCGACCGCGCCATTGAATCAATTGAGCCAAACGACTTTGCCAAGATGCGGTTGGTACTGGTCAAAAAGCACAGCCCGACGATTTCGCGCAATTTGGTGAGCCGCGTCAAGAGTGTCTTCAAGTTCGCCAAGGATACCCATCTAATCGACAACGAGGTTGACTACGGCGTTTCATTCAAGCCACCATCAAAAGCGCTGGTACGCAAACACAGAGCCACCAAACCGAAAGCACTTTGGACACCGGAACAAGTCAACGCGATGGTGGACAAGTGCAACACGACGATGCGAGCGATGATATTGTTGGCAATCAATTCAGGCGTCAACAATTCCGACATTGCCAATCTGCCAATCAAAGCCATCGACTTCAAAACGGGTTGGATGGATTTTCCAAGGGCCAAGACTTTCGTTCAAAGGCGTGTTCTGCTTTGGCCGGAAACCTTGGCAGCGTTGAAAGAACAGATTGAATCCAAGACGGAGACGGACGACAAAGACTTGATTCGATTAGTGTTTGTGACACGATGGCACAAGTCGTGGTCGATGTTCGCAGTCCACAACGAACTTGAGAACATCAAGAAGGCTTGCGACATCGAGCTGGGCAGCTTCACTTGGTTTCGAAAAACGGTCCAGACGATCGGCGAAAACACAGGCGACATTATCGCAGTCAAAGCGATCATGGGACACGTTGACGATTCAATCAGCGACCACTACCGACAAGAA
>JAHEAM010000114.1:2926-9911 GCA_024642765.1 Planctomycetaceae bacterium | reverse complement strand
GTTTTTTTCGCGTTTGTACGATCACTTGAGGCCATATCCGCAATGACTTGATTCAAACGCGACATAATCTTCACATAATTCGCCAATCGCTCCAAGCCCGATCGAAATTGTTAAAAACCACTTTTGGGGCGTTTTTTGGGACTTGTTAATACCCCGCATCGATGAATTCAGTTGCGGTGTATTTGCAATTCTTTCACTGAGCTATCGCCGAACTTCGCCATAGATATCGATCAATTCTTCTGCCGCGTCAAACAAATGCACCAGCAATGCAGCTCGAATCCACATTCCGTTACGTGCCTGCCGAAAGTACATCGCGCGCGAGTCGGAATCGATCTCAGTTGGAATCTCGTTCGTAACGCTATCACGCGGAAAAGGGTGCATGATGGGTGCATAGGACTTCAGCACCGTTGCCCTAAGCGGTGTAAACTGAAATGGTGAAAGGTCGAGGGCAGCTAAATCCTTTTCAGCCTTATCGGAATTGTGCTCGCGTTGAATTCGCGTCATGTAGAGGCAGTCCGTCAATGCCAATATCGGCCGGCCATCGAAAGTTGCGTCGAGAGAATGAAATTCATGAACGTCAACGCCGCGGTCTCGATATCGCCTAAGGAGCCCCCGATCCATGGCAAGCTCCGCGTAGTCAGGTGCCACAAAAAACATTCGCACGTTGTCATACTGCGATAGCACTGTGGCAAGTGACCGAACGGTCCGCCCACGCCCCATATCGCCGCAGAACAAATAGGTCTTGTTGCCCGGTCCGGGCGATAAGTCAGGGTATTGTTTTTGAATTTCGATAAATTTTGATTGTTTCGATTCTCGGCTATAGTCGTGACTGAAGGTGCGCAAAATCGTGTACATGTCGAGCAAGGCTTGAGTGGGATGCTCCTCAGCCCCCGCGCCGGCGTTGATAATAGGAACAGAGCGTTGATCTGCTGACTCCAATTCATTCATCAGGTAGGCACAGCATTCCGAAAAAATCGGATTCGACGTGCGCATGATAATGATATCAAAGTAACTACTAAACATCCGAATTGAATCGACTTTAGATTCGCGTTTTACTTCCGACGACGTCGACGGATCGCGAACCTCATTGCAAGTGATTCCTAAAATCTGACACGCAGCCATGAAAGACAAAAAAGTCCGCGTTGAGGGCTGTGTGAAATAAAGCATCGCACGCCGGTGCGCCAACATGTGCTTCAAACGCAAGTTGCCATCGCGAGTTCGCGAAAGTTGCCGAATCATATCGGCCATCTTTCGCAGTTTTTCCAACAACGCAGGGGTCAACTGAGCCGCAAAAATCAAATGTTTGAGGCGCTCATTGCGTTGAAAATCAGAAAGTTTTACGTCTAGCGGACGCTGCAAACGACTTTGAAACTCTGAAAATTCGTTCATAGGATTCCGATTGGTAATTCCCCCAGCGTCTTCGACACAGAATTTTGTTGTGCTGACTCAATATAATCGAAAATACCAAACGTAAAACGTGCCTTGTCCAGACTGCCGATTCGTTGCGGTTCATACCGGTTTTTGCGATTTAAAAGCGGACCCATCAACGTAAGTTGCGTCGCGACAATTCAGCAAAATGGCAAAACAACTCGCTTCAATTTTGCCATTTTTCTTGGTAGGATGTCACATAAATGTTCATTCCTTCTACTGTACTAATTTCTGGCTATGAATCCACTTCTCACTTGGACCGCTGTCATTGTTAGCTGCGTTTTCATCGGTTTGTCCGCGTTTTTGCTGACAACTGAAACAGCTGATAAAGTCGTCGTTGATACAAAACCATCCAGACCCGTTAGACCGGAACGACCAGTCGAAAAAAAGTGGGAGCCGCCGGCTGGATCACTGGTGACAGGTCCCTCAGACTCAAAAGAGAAACGCAAACCAGGAAAGATCGCTGACGACGCTCAGCAAGAATTTACGACAACCGATTTGGGTTTAAAGTATCGAATCCTCAGGTTAAGTGATGGCCAAAAACCAAATGCCTTAAGCAAGGTGACTGTTGACTACAAGGGCTGGCTGGATAACGGCGACATCTTTGACAGCTCATACCGAAATGAAGCGCCGGTGACCTTCACGCTCAATGAATTGATACGCGGATGGCAACTTGGGATGAAGAAAATCGGTGTTGGTGGTATGGTCGAACTTGAAGTACCGCCAGATTTGGGTTATGGGGCCGGTGGCCAAGGAATTCCCCCAAATGCTACGCTCCATTTCATAGTTGAATTGATCGAAGTCAATTAATTCGTTTTTTCAGGGCAGGATGCGTTTGCCTAAAGCCGTCGGCTTTGCTAGATTATTGAGCCAAAGACTAGACATAGCGACCTCTAGAGCATTTGGCTCCTGGGGTGTTTAATTCGATTCAAGTTTACAAGACTAACGGGACTGCATTTTTATGGCTGGTAGTGAAAGACAACGAGAACTACGACGACGTCGAAAACGCTCGGAAAAAATGACCGCTTTTCGTCGAAAATTGACCAAAGCTTCGGCTTCAGAAAAAGAAAATATTGCAAATAAAGTTCGAAAAATGACCACAGGCGCTAATGATGCTTTGAAGTCATTAGGACTTGCTGAATAAGCGACAAAGCAATTCTCGCTAGTTCCTTGCTTAATCGGTTTGTGATTCGGGGCTAGTCCCAAAAAAAGCGTTTTCATAACGTTTTGACGTCTTGCGCCCAAATAGAAAATAATACTTCTCCGAAATGCATGGCCCACAACATTATTGTTGCCGGGCGTGCTCAAGAGTATCGAGTGTGACTTAGCCGCCGAAATCCAATTGGCAATCTTATTTGCGAGTTGTGGATTTCGGCATTTTGCTGGCAATGAGGAACGCCAATTCCATCGCCTGATCGTAGTTTAAACGTGGATCAACAGTACTCTTGTACGCTCGTGTGAGATCCAACTCGGCTACTTCGGATGCGCCGCCAAGGCACTCCGTGACGTTGTCGCCAGTTAATTCCAAGTGAACGCCTCCCAAATATGTCCCGGCGTCGCGGTGAATATCAAAGGCAGAAACCAGCTCCGAAAAAACATTTTCAAAACTTCGAGTTTTGATTCCGCTGGAAGTCATAAAGGTATTTCCATGCATCGGATCGCAACACCAAACGATAGGCAGTTTTTGCTGCTGGACGCCCGCAATCAAATTTGGCAACACGCCATCAATTTGTTTGTGTCCGAATCGGTGAATCAATATGATCTTTCCAGGCTCGTTTTCAGGATTGATCGTGCGGCATAGTTCGACCAGTTGCTGCGAACTCGTCTGGGGTCCGACTTTGATTCCGATTGGGTTTTGGATCCCGCGAACGTATTCGACATGGGCTCCTTGCAAGTCGTTAGTTCGATAGCCGATCCATGGCATGTGTGTGCCTAGATTGTAATAGCCAGGCCGTCGCGGTACGCCACGCGTTTGGGCTTCTTCATACGAAAGAAGCAATGCCTCATGCGAGGTAAAGATATCGACACCATAGCTTTCACGAAAGTTTGTTGACAGGACAACTTCCATGAATTTCAACGATTGGGTAATCGATTGAACCATCGCACGGTAATCCGAAGCTCGCGACGAATTCGTTGCGAAGTCTAACTCCCAGTTTTCTGGATGATGTAGGTCCGCAAATCCGCCGCCAATCAAACTGCGAATGAAGTTCAATGTCAGCGCGGCTCGCTCGTACCCACGCAACATCAATTCAGGATTGGGTTCGCGGTCGGCAGTAGTAAACTCACTGCGATTGACGATGTCGCCACGATAGACCGGTAACGTAAGTTCGTTTCGAGTTTCAAAATCGCTTGAACGCGGTTTTGCATATTGCCCAGCAATTCTGCCGACTCGCACGACTCGGCGCATCGAGCCATGAATCAGCACAAAACTCATTTGCATTAGCACTTTGAGATTGCGGACAATCGCGTCCGTTGAACAGTCCTCAAGGTTTTCGCTGCAATCCCCGCCTTGAAGCAAAAACGAATTGCCTCGCTGAACATCAGACAATTGGTTTTTGAGCGATTCAATTTCCCAACTGGTTACCAAAGGTGGCAAACGTCTCAATCGCTGGAGCGCGGACTCTAGGGCTTGGGCATTTGCGTAAACAGGCTGTTGCGTCGCCGGCTTGGATTGCCATGAGTTGGGTTGCCACGATTCGGCGTTTGATTTTGGCATGAGTTGAAAATGAGTTCAGGAATTCTAGGGGCTGGCAAGACAGAAACGTCACACCGATTAAGTCATCTTAAACGATGAAGTGATTTCATCGAATAGGTCCCAAGAAACGAACCCTTATCATCGCTGCATTCTGCAGTAAGTCGCCTCTTGGTAGATTAAACTCGGTAGGAACGCCTAGCGCTTCGTAGTTGAAAAAGATTGTGATTGAGGGCTCCAAACCTGATAACCATTGCCCTTAATCAAAAGGCGAAACCAATATTCTTTGCCGGATTCCAGGTCTTTCAACTGCACGGTGTTCTTGCCGCCCTTGACTTTGGCCACGTCAACCAAGCGGTCCCATTTCCATTTTTCCACATAAGGATAATTTCGGTTGTTGATGTCTTGGGGGAATGTTGCACGGTCGGCACTTCCGTAATAAACAACACATGATCCCGAGAAATCGTTGGGTGCAACATCGAATTCGATAACGGCTGAATCCGACTTGATCTTGTTGGACTCAATTTTGCTAAACTGGATTGGAAGTTCGAGCAACGATTTTTCAAATTCACCCGTCAGGAATTTCGGCCGATCTTTCTCCTTGAGCAGAAATTTTTTGGGCAACTCGATTGTTTCGGGCATGGCATCGTTGGGATACCAACCGCCAGTTGAAATATAAAACCAACCGTCTTCGGTCACGCCCCATCGACGATGCGACATGTCTTTCGCAGCTTGATACTTTTGATGGCTGATTTGATCAATTTGCAACCAATCTCCCTTGGTTGTTCGCAACCAGCCGCGAACTTGAGACTCGCGCCGCATGTGTGGCGACGGATAGAGAACCTCCATGAAATGTCCAACGCCAAGCGACGTAGGTTTTTTGGGTTCTGCCTTTTTCTGCGCTGACGCAAACAACTCCCAATTGCCCGTGTCAAAATTAGCAAAGTAGCTTGTGTAAGTATCGAAATCTGTTCCTGCTTCGGATCGGACTGCAAGGACCTGGTGATCAATCGGTTTCATCTGATCCCAGGGGTTTTCGCCGATTGGTTTAACGCCGATTCCCTCGTGACCAAAAACCGTGTATACCGCGTCTTCGCGATAGGCAAGGAGTCGGGAGAGGTTGGGAATATCACCGGCTTTGGCACTTTCAGTTGGCGACCAAACAGAAAAATTGACACCACCAAAACGCTGAACGTCGTTTTTCCAGGTCGAACCGAAATACCCAAAAGGCGTTGTGACTGGAAAGTACTGACCTGGTTGATCGCTAGTTGCAATTCGAACCTCAATCACCGCAAGCTGGACGTCGCTTGGCTTTTTTGAGGAACCGAAATGACAATGGACGGCACCAGCTCGCGGAGAGCGAATGGTCATTACACGTGCTTCCGGAATGGCATCACCTGCGAGTTCCAGTCCAGTGACTGTGCCGACGACTGTTGGCTTGTCGTTTTTCGGGGCACGGAGTTTAAGTTCGTAAAAACCGGCTGCCGGTACGTCAATTGTTACGGACTGTTGCGGAGCGGTTGATTGGCTGGCGGAACCCGTACTTAGTTCTGCATTGGCAATAATTTCGCGTTCGTTCTCAGGCGTCACGCTCACCAATTCCACGTTGAGGTTCGTGTTAGATCCCGTCTGCTGGACGATCATTTGGGGCGTGACTTGAATCGCTCCTGCGTTCGCGAAGTCTATACCCCAAACGACAGCGCTGCCATCGCAAACTAAACCTGACGCTATCGATCGAAATCCGGCATGCGTGAGAATTTTTTCTTGTTTGCGGTCGTTTTCGTATTTGAGCTTAAGAGTTCCGGGAGATTCGGCGTAGCAAGTATTGATTTCAAGCGAAAGATGGTCGGACGTGGCCTGCTGAGCGGGAAACCCAGGATCGACGCCGACGCGAAGCTGATCATAACCTTCGCCCCCGAAACCTTGGGCAAAGACAATTGATGTGGTTAAGCTCGCAAGAACAAAGCCAAAAATGGAAACCACATTAAAATCGGATGCAATCATTTTTGGATACCTCGCCGAAAAAATAGAAAAAGCCAGCCGAAATGGCTGGCTCTAAACTTTGTACACAAACAATCTTTGTGGCAGTTATTAGGCGGAATTCTTGCGTCTACGGAAAAGACCAGCCGTAAATAGTCCACTCAATAAAAGTATTGATGATGGCTCTGGTACGGGCGTTGCAAAAAGTTGCACGTTATCAATGAATCCAGCCCGTTGGGACTGTGCACCATTTTGAAATGCACCCGTTGAGGCAATTGGATCCAAACGAAAAAATACAGTGCCGGATTGATTTCCAATTGCACTTAGGTCAAAACTAATATTTCTGACTGCGGTTCCATTTGCGGTAATTGTTGCAGCTTGGTTTGGCCCAGCACCTGAATTGATCGTCGAAACAACCGAGAAGGAGACGTTATCTAAGCTGTAAGAGAGTGTATAATCATAGGCAGTTAAATTACCAAGGGTATTAAAAACCCCAGTGTCCACTGTCAAGGTTTCGTAGCTAAGTGGTCCAACGACTGAAACATTGTTAAATGTAAAAAATGTGTTTACTGGCAAATATACTCCGAAATCTGTAGCTGGATTGTTTGATCGTGCCGACCAACCAATAGCCTGATTTCCTGCATTATTGTAAACGTCTCCAAATTCGGGGTTTACTCGCGTCGTTGTGTGTGCAGTGCTAGTAAAATCTGTAGACGGACTCGTCATTACAGAAGCATTTGAAATACCACTAGTGTCAACACTTGACGACAAGAACGTTTCAGTGTTTTCATTTGGATCTGTAATGGTTGTGAAATTATAATCAGCAATCAAATCGGCATATGCTGCAGACGAGCCAACCAAAAGACAAGTGGCAACCAACAAAGA
>JAHEAM010000114.1:0-2874 GCA_024642765.1 Planctomycetaceae bacterium | reverse complement strand
GGTCGATTAAAACGCTATATTCAAATAGGCAAAGACCGATAAAGGTAACCCTGAAAATCGGCAAATTTCATTGTTTTTAACGTTTCATCAAAAAAAGTGTAGAAACTATCGCGATTTCTCAATTTCGTCAAAAAACGGCATTGGATAGTCAGGTTCTACCGTTCGGGACTTTAGGTAACCTGTTTCCATTTTTTGAACCAATTCTGGGTGTTTTGCAGACAAATTGTTCGTTTCAAATTGGTCGACATCAAGATCGTACAACTCCCATTCCTTGGGGGTCTTGGTTTTGAGACCGCGCCGGATTGCTTTCCACTTCCCGTCGCGAATTGCGACAACCCCTCCATATTCGGGGTATTCCCAAATCATGGGTTCATCGCGTGGCGGCATTTCTTTGCCTTCCAGCACGGGCGTCAAATCGATTCCGTCCAGTGGCTGCATATTGGCTGCAGTGGCCCCAGCGACGTTGGTAAGTGTTGGAAACCAATCCGGAAAATAGGACGGCATATCCGTTGTTGTTCCTGGCTGAACGTGACTTGGCCAGCGAACAATGCAAGGCTCGCGAATCCCGCCCTCATCACAGCTTCCTTTGTAGCCCTTTAGGCTAGAGTTGGAATTGAAGAAGTCGCATCCGGCCCCGCCTACATGCCAACGTTTGTCATTGCCACCATGCGTAGGACCATTGTCAGAAGTAAAAATCACAATCGTATTTTCGGCAACGCCCAATTCATCCAAGCGTTTAAGAATGACTCCAACATGTTCATCCAAATCGGATATCATCGACGCATAGGCAGCACGCGGACGTGGATGGGGAAGATAACCATTTTGTCCTCGATAGGCTCCGAATTCGGCGTCCCATTCTTTCGGGTACTGATCAAGCCATTCCTGAGGCGGTTGCATTGCAACGTGCGGCTCAACAAACGGCAAATACAAGAAGAACGGTTTGTCGTGATTTGCGTCAAGCCACTCGACTGCTTTTTCCAGAATGATGTCGGGAGCGTAAATCTGATCCCGATATGTCTCAGCGAGAACTTCACCCTCTGGTTGTTTTTTGTGACCTGGAATCGGATTTTCGTTGATCGTGTCGATACCTTCGTCATCGTCTAAAAAAGGCGGGTAGTAGCTATGAGCGTTTCGTTGACAATTGTAACCATAGAATCGATCAAAACCTTGTTTGATCGGCGAACCTGTTGTGTCTGTTGGCCCTAATCCCCATTTTCCAAAGCCGCCCGTTTTGTAGCCAGCATTTTTGAGTACTTCGGCTATCGTGACGACGTCGTCGGTGATCGGCCATTGACCTGGAAAGGGACGTCCATTGCCCGAATCACGATTGCCACGTATTTGAGCGTGGGAAGTATTCTGACCTGTCAGCAGCGTACAACGCGCAGGAGCGCAGACGGGCGATCCCGTATAATGTTGAGTGAAACGCATGCCTTGTGTCGCCAGTCGATCAAGATTCGGAGTGCGGATTTTTTCTTGGCCGTAGCAACCAAGCTCTCCATATCCTAGGTCATCGGCCAAGATAAAAACGATGTTTGGCTGGTCGGCCAAAGCCGAATTGGCGACGAGGACCAACAACAAAAGCACGCTTTGAAATCGTAAGAACACTGCGTCTTCTTTCAAAAAATTTTGACGTCAAAAAATGGACGAAGCGCAAGACCAAATTCTATATGCAGTTCTACATGCCGAAGCCAATCAAATTCAAGCTACTTGCTCAACAATTCGAAATTAATCGTATTCCGCCCAGCCTTGACCTCCTGATGCAATTCAGACTTTGCATTGTATTTATCTGGCAATTTTTCCTCTACAGCGATTGATGATCCATTTGGTTGTTCAAGCAATGCGGCCGTTGTAATTTGCACTCTGTGGTTCCCTACCTGAGCGCCTTTCTTGTTCATCGTGTAACCGATTTCATATTTTCCCACATCATCCGAAATCCCGAATGAAGGACGCCCTTCGGCTTCCGGTTGAAACTGTACTCTGGCATTCGCTAATGGTTTGCCATCCAATGAAACGGTTCCAGTGACATAGCCTAATGGCGGGCCGCCTCCTGTGCAGCTGGTAAGGGTCAGTACAAAAATCGTAAACAAGACCAATGTCTTGCTCAAACTTCTATCCAACATGTTCAATATTCTCCAACAATTAATCCATCGTTTCGCATCCCGAGTCGTTGAAAAACTCCTGTTGAAGATAGGCTTGCAGGATTTGTTGTATTGAAATTAGGGTTGTAGGTGAATCCTCCGTTGTCAAATTGGATGTCTTCGCTCAAAAAATGTACTGAGCCATCTGCGAACACAAACTGGGCCCCTCCGGGATGTTGACTTGCAAATCCTTCATCACCCGAATTGTTGACACCGGAAATAGGATCGTTGATAGGACGACTGACGCGACCTTCGACATAATACCAGCTTTGCCTGCCATAGCTGCTGGCGCTGCGAACTCCCAACCAAGTGCCTGCCGCATAGCGCATATCGCGCTCTCCAACCATCATCGTATGACTCGTCCCATCAGAGACTTGCGTATGGGTGACGTACGAATCTTTGTTCGAATCGTTGATGCCGAATAGTATTCCATTATTTAGTCGTCCACCCCACGGCATATAAATACCTGCGACTCCCATGTAATTGCTGATCCCCGGTTCGATGGGTGTCGAAAAGCCCGCTGGAGGGTTCGTGTTCGATGCAAATGAGCGAACAGAAGTCGGCAAAACCCCATCGGAGCTATCGCTGGAGCATTTAAAAATCGGCAATGAGGTTTGCATGATTTGTGCGAGCGAAGGATCAGTTCCAATTGCTTCAATGAAGTCAGCAAGACGTTTTTTGTTCGTCAGGTTGCCGTCAATTGCTGCTTGAAATCGGTCGTCAATGTTAGCCTGTT
>JAHEAM010000562.1 GCA_024642765.1 Planctomycetaceae bacterium | reverse complement strand
GCAAATTCTAACGTTTGAATGCGTCTTGACGAAATTCGATTTCAAAATCACAATCGGCAATTCCCCTGAACGACACCGCGAATGCGAACACTACCCTTATGCCGAACAGTTTTGACCACGATTCGAAATTAGATTCGAAATTGACTAACGAACAACTCGAACTCGTAGAATCCTGCCAAAAGCTGATAGGAATTGAGTTCAACGACCCTAGTGTTCTGTTGGAGGCGATGACGCATTCTTCTGGGGCTGAGACGTCGGGCAAGTCCAATGAGCGACTGGAGTTTTTGGGCGATTCCGTTTTAGGTTTTACCGTTTGCGAATATTTGTACCGAAACCATCCCAGTTGGAACGAAGGCGATTTAACCAAAATCAAATCTGCGGTTGTCAGCTGGCAAAGTTGTTCCGAATGGGCTCGGCAATTGGGCCTTGAGAAAGTCATCGTCGTCGGCAAAGGCGTGACGCAGAATGGCGAACTGCCGATTTCGCTGATGGCCGATGGATTCGAAGCGATCGTAGCAGCTGTGTTTTTGGATCGTGGATTGGAACAAGCCCAAGCATTCATGGCCCCGTTTATTAAACAACAGGTTCAATTGGTTCAGCAATGTGCAGTCGCCAACAATCACAAATCGGCGTTTCAGCAGTACACGCAAAAAGAGTTCTCGTCCGCGCCCGTTTACGTCGTGCTTGAGGAAACGGGGCCGGATCACGATAAATCGTTCCACGTTGCAGCTCGTATTGGTAGTCGGCAATTTCCGTCGGCTTGGGGTAAAACGAAAAAAGAAGCCGAACAGCGCGCAGCCGAACTTGCTCTTGCGGCCCTCGCTGCACTCGAAACGCAAGATTAATTTGAGCATCGCCGTTCATTTCGTATAAAACGAATTGTTGATTGTCCGCAATTTAGATTTAAGTTCTATTTGTGGCTCGTTTAACGCTCAAACGCAATCTGTTACAGTACGTATCTTTCGGCCGATACCTGAAAATCGAAAGGACGTGCGATCTTGAACTTCAATGCTCGCTTGGGAATCGTATTTTTTGCGATTTATGCCGTCATCTATTTTGCGTTCGTGTTGATCAGTGCCTTCTGGCCGGACGTGATGGAACAGAAATCATTTTGGGGTCTAAGTCTATCGGTGACCAGCGGATTTGGGCTGATTGCTTTTGCGTTTGTGCTTTCACTGTTGTATGGCCTGATGTGTCGCACATTGCCCAACAATGATTCTCGGTTGAACGAAGGGAGCGGTTCGTGAAGTACGAATTCTCGTTCTTAGCAACACTCGTCTTCTTGGTGTTCGTCGGCCTAACCCTGGGACTTAGCTTTTTTCTCGGTCGCCGAGCCAATAGTTCGCAAGGCTACTTTACTGCCCACGGCCAGATCCCATGGTTCGTCAATGGAATTGCATTTGCTGGTGACTATCTGTCTGCAGCATCATTCTTGGGCATTTGTGGGATGATTGCATTCTATGGATATGATGGCTTTTTGTATTCGATCGGGTACCTCGCGGGGTGGATCGTTGCCTTGTTTGTAATCGCAGAACCAATGAAACGGCTAGGAAAATTTACCTTTGCCGACTGTTTGGATTCTCGTTTCGATTCACGTGGAATCAAATTCGCAGCTGGCGTCAGCACCTTGGCCGTCAGTATTTTTTATCTCATTCCCCAAATGGTTGGTGCGGGTGCATTAGTCCGACCTTTATTGGGTCTGCCCCATTGGACGGGAGTTGTGATAGTTGGAGCGGTCGTCATTACGATTGTAGTGACAGCGGGCATGGTCTCAACGACTTGGGTGCAGTTTCTCAAGGGCTTCTTGCTTGTCGTATTCAGTATTTTGCTGACCGCTTCGGTTTTGAATCGAGGATTAGAGGTCAAAACTGGAGGTGCCGATGGTTACGCCTTCCGAAGTTACGTGGTTCCCAAGGCATCCTTGAGTCTAAACTCAATTGAAACTCCCCTACCTGACGGGTTGACGATTGACAATGAACTCTTCGAAACCTACACGAAAGACGGGCTGCTACCTGTGAGGAATGCAGATGGCACGTTGATGATCTTGAGCGTAGAATCGCTCAATGAACAAGAAGAAGTAAGGCTACGCGAAACGCAATTCGTGATCACGAAGCCCAACGGCGAAAAATGGATCAACGGATTTTTAGAATCATCCGAAAACAAACTGGCCGTTTTGCATCCAGCGGGACACATCGAAAGTCTCCCTGACGGCAAAACGAAAACAGGACCTGTTGGACCGTTTGAGTTTCTCCGTGCGGTGCAAGGCAGCACAGTCGTGCGCTGGGTCACTCAAAAGGTAAAACATGCCGACGGTTCAAACGTTGTCGTCTACGCTCAAAAGCCAACCTCTGGAGAAAAAATCTTGCGGCCAGGCGAGTCACCGACCTTCGCAGGAATTCGCAGTCCCAAGTTTTTCGACAAACTTAATTTCTTGTCATTGATGCTGGCCTTGTTTTGTGGAACTGCTTCGTTGCCTCATATTCTGATTCGTTATTACACAGTGAAGGACGAGGCGGCGGCGCGAAAGAGTACGATTGTCGGCATTTTGAGTATCGGCATCTTTTATGTCTTGACGCTTTACATGGGCCTTGGTGCCATGACCAGCGGCGCCCTTGACGTTTCGGATAGCAATATGTCGGCGCCGTTGTTGGCTCGCAGCATCAACGAATGGTTGTTTGCGATTATTTC
>JAHEAM010000561.1 GCA_024642765.1 Planctomycetaceae bacterium | reverse complement strand
CGCAATACAAGAGCCGACAAACTCAAGTTCACAAAAAAGAACAAAACGAAAGGATTGTTTACGCCTCCCGTCGAGAATAAGAGTGTCGTCAACGACAACACATCGAGCACCATAATCAGGCCCAGAATCAAATTCCAGTCGAAATCTTCTTCCTGTGAGGCGCGTTCGCGTCTTGACCAATATCGCAACAAGAGATTGCTGACAATGGTCAATGAAATCACAACGACCATCGCACCCTTCATCGGAATATTGATGCGCAGCAGGAGCAATACGGTCAATATCGTGGCGACTTGCCCCACGACAGCAACCCAGCGCAGGACAATCAGCCAATCGACGTTGATCATAACTCGTCGCGATGGCGAAAATAAATTGTCCATGGTCCTTCTTCTGGCGGATGGAACAGGGAGGACAGCCCCCCGCTTGTTTTTCAAGAAATAGCGAGCTGTCAGCCCATCCTAATTCTAAATCGAATTGAACAGATTCGCCGACGAGTTTCAAGTCCGTACCTTGGCTCACTGGCTGCCAACGGTTACAACATTCTAAGGACTATTAAGCCAGTAAATGAAACCAAGCGCAACCACTATGAGCGGACAATCCGATATCGAAAAAATGACCCCCAGGCTTTCTGATCGAGGGCTGACATTTTTGCTCATTCTGATGTGTAGCGCACCCATCATTGTGATCACGGCGATGTGGTGGTACTTGCCCCCCGTGCATACAAAACAACTGCAAGCTCGAGTAAGTTCGGCCAATCTTCCACCACCAGAGAATTACGACATTCCGTACGAATCCCGCCCTCAGCTCACTCAAGAAGGCTTGTTGCTCGTAACCAACACGGGTGAGCTAGATTGGACGCAGTACAACATTCAAATCAACATGCAGTACGCCGATAGCTACCAGATCCAAGAACACCTTGAGCCAATTCTTGCGGGCGAAACAAAATCGTTCGAACTCAGTAGTTTTGTTAGTCGCAGCGGCTCCACCTTTGATTTGCGATACAATCCGCTTCGGAAAGTTCGAATCTACGCCAGGCTCCCTACGAAGGACCGAGCGACTTACTTCTACAACTTCGAAACTCAATCAGAAAATGAGTGAGTTGCAGTAACCGCCGTCCGTTCAGAAACGCTTCGTTTCTGTAGCTATCGGGGTGCGAAAGTGCAAATTCGTTAATATCCGGTCTGGTCTGCAAAAAAAACGCTCCAGGGGACTGATTGGACTCTTGCCGAATGGGATAGGCTTGGGAACAATCGAAAGACACACCTCATCCGGTACCGAATTGGACCGCCGCCTTCTTCTTTCACCGAATCAGGTAACTCAAACAGTGTTAGCGAATGAAAATTCGATGAATGAAACAACCATGCTCCGCCGAATCCTCGTGGTCGACGATTCACCGATCGATCGATTGCTAGTTACTCGAATACTCAAACAAAATTCGGAGTGGCAAATTGAAGAGGCCCAAAATGGAGCCGAAGCATTTGCGTGTGTTCGTGCTGATCCACCGGACCTGGTGATCACCGATTTGCAAATGCCTGAAATGGATGGATTGGCGTTAGTCAAAAATATCAAACTGCTATACCCAAATTTGCCAGTGATTTTGATAACCGCCCAAGGCAGTGAGGTGGCAGCAGTTGAATGCCTGCGCGGTGGAGCCACTAGCTACACCCCCAAGACTGCGATTCATCAAGACCTGGTGCGCACGACTCTTTACGTTTTGGAGTTGGCCGATCACGTCGCGACAAAACCGTATGCAAATCGCGCCCAGTTTCAACAGCGTTTTATGCTGGCGAACGATTGCCATTTGGTTATGCCGTTGATCGAACATTTGCAAAGTCACATGCCAGCGTGGTCGGAGTCGTGCCGTTTGCAACTCGGGATGGCTATTGGCGAGGCATTGGTCAATGCAATGCACCACGGCAATTTGGAAGTTTGCTCTTCGTTGCGCTGTGGCGATGAAGCATCCTATCACGACACCGTTCGAAGCCGCCGGGGTGAAAAACCGTTCTGTGATCGCCGTGTTAGCATTCACGCAGACTTCTCTTCCGAATCCATGCAGATTCGAATTTCGGATGAAGGTGCTGGATTCAATCCCGATTCGGTTCCCGATCCTCGCGCGGAAGAAAACATCACAAAACTCAGTGGACGTGGCCTTTTGTTAATCCGATCCTTCATGGATGAAGTCACCCACAATGATTGCGGAAACGAAATCACGCTTATCAAACGCTGTGGACGCCCACCTTTGGCCTGATCCAATTCTGAACGGTGTTTTCTGTGGGCATTACGTTTTGTTCAAAACGTAGTAAAATCTCCAGAGTTATTGAGCCGCACAAGTACCTTGGCAGGACAATCCTGTTTATGTTTCCATTCCCATTTTCCTACGAAAGAATTCCAGCAAACAGTTGGGCCTATTTGTCGTCGCTGCTGATGTTGGCACTGTTTTTCAAGTTCAATCGTGTGTGGGCGTTGCGGAACCTGGATTTGCTGCTGTTGATTTTGTTGGCACCAGGTCTCTTGATGGTTTTTCATCAATCGCCAAGCCAAAAAGCGGCAGAAGCCAAACAAATCGTAGCTGCCATCGACGAAAGTTCGCTCACAGATTCCTCCTCGATGCTGCGAGATAATTTGCCAGAAATTGAAAACGCAAACGCGCCGCAACATGAAGAGTCAATTCCAAACTCGGAGTCGGTGGACAAGGTGCCTG
>JAHEAM010000113.1 GCA_024642765.1 Planctomycetaceae bacterium | reverse complement strand
AAATTCCTCACCATCGAAGAAAACGATATCGATACCGTATTTCCCGTCCATCTGGGCGATGTGTTTTGCGAGTTCGGATAAAAGCCCTACGCCACTAGCGCCATCGTTAGCACCAACGAACACACCTTGATGATTCTTTTTGTCTTGATCAGGAAATGGCCGAGTGTCGTAGTGGCAAGCAAGCAGGAGGCGTTTCTTACGTTCGGGGTGGAAGCGAGTGATCAAGTTTTGCAGCTCGACCTGTTGATTGTTTTGCGGGTTGTTGACGAGAAATCGCTGAATACCGATTTGGGCTCCGATGGCCTTGAAGTGCTCGGTGATGAATGTTTGCTGTTTCCGCATGCCCTCGGTTGCACTGACCCGTGGACCAATCTCGCACATTTTTTCTAGGATCGCGAATGCAATTTCGCTATCAAACACGCCTTCATTCTCAATGGCACGCACCTTCGTTTCGAATTCTGTGCTTGCCGTGTCGGGTTCCTGAGTCTGTTGTTGCGCCGAAGATTGTTCGTTCGCGCCTAATTGCGCGGGCGGTTGAGCATGCACAAGCTGGTCAGAACGGACCATGAAAACAATGGCAAGTGCCACCAATACTAGCTGTGACAAAGTCCGGAATTCGAACTGAAACGATTCGTCCATCGCGTTTACTGACTGCATTCCATTCTCTCTTTTCTGTTGCCCCCGACTGCCTATTGGCCAGAACCCCAGATATTTTTTGGGCCAGGCACAAGGTGATTCTACGAAGAATGGCCGATGTTTCCAAACGCCAAACACAGGTCAATTCGTAAATGTGTGAAGAAATTCGGCGACCATTACAGAGACTTTATGGGCAAATGCCAGCGTGCCGTAAACAGAAAACCGCGTTCAGAGCGTTAAAATAAGGACCAAACTGGTCTGCGAAAAATCGGCCATGGAGGTTAGAATTCGTGCAAGAAATCACCCGATTCGGGAACAGCGGCTCTACTGTCCGTTCGGCACTCATTCATCGTCATTGCAAGGAGGCAAGCGAATGATCAATATCGAAAGTGTCCTATCGTTGCACACCGACATGGTGGAACGTTGGCATCAACGACCGGTCGACAATCCATTTTCTGGAATCTACCAAACAATCTGTCAGCAACATCAATTCAATTTCTTGTTGTGGCATGAAGAAGATATTGCTCGCAGCAAAACCGCGTCGGATCGCGAAATCGCCAACGTTAAACGAGCCATCGATCGATACAACCAACAACGCAACGACTGGATCGAACGAATCGACGACGAAATCGAGGTTGCCTTGGGCAATCGCGGCGTCACGCCAGCGAGCGACGCAGCGATTCAAACGGAAACACCAGGTTCCGCGATCGATCGACTTTCGATTATGTCGCTGAGAGTCTTTCACCTCGTGGAACAACTAGATCGTCAAGATGTCGCTGCAGAGCATTTTGAAAAAGTTCAGCAACGAATTGGAGTTTGCTTGCAGCAGAAACGGCATCTAGCTGCGGCTTTGACTTCTCTGCTGGAAGGCATCTTTGCAGGTGCGGTCTCGCACAAAACGTATCGGCAATTTAAAATGTATAATGACCCAACACTCAACCCCTACCTCTACCAAACGCAACCTGTCAGGCGCGTAGCATAGCAAAGGCGTCGCGATTGAAATCAATCGCGCCAAATCGGACACAGGTGAACGCGAAATTGCTGTTCCGAAATACTGCACCGAAATACTGCACCGAATTACTGAAAAATGAAATTGTCGTCCGCTAGCAAACAAGCCTCTTCTTCCGAGGTTGAATCAACTGCCTTGGAGGCGAGCAATTCCCAGTGGGGCGACTCGTCCGCGTCCGAAGACAACGAAGTGCTGGCCAAACCCATTTCGTTGTTCAGTTCCTTTATTACGGTTGTGAGTTGGTTCGCGATTGCCGTTTTAGTCTTCGCTCAGTGTGGGCGTTGGTTTTACATTTCCGAACTGATGGGAAATTTTCAGTTGCAGTTGGGATTGGCGGCGATGGTTTGGGTTGCGTTGTTGCTCATTAGGCACCGCATTCGCTCGGCAGTCGCATTGGCTGTCGTAGCCATTTGGGTATTGAGTTTTCCGCTCTGGAGCTGCCTGCCGGCACAGCAGCCGACAATTGAAAACGGCCAAAAATTGCGGGTGATGAGCTACAACATCTATGCTGGAAATGGTAACCAAGAAGCGATCATTCGATCGATCAAACAGGAGTCTCCCGACATGTTGTTAGTCGTTGAGTACACGCCACAACGTGCGGAACTAGTTGATTTTTTGAATTCGGAATTTTCATACAGCGTCCAGGAGGCCCGCTACCACGGATTTGGCCTTGGTCTCTTTAGCCGCTTTCCAATCGACGAATACAAGATTCACTATTTGAGTTTCAAGCCCGAAGAGATTAAAGGTCATCCAGAATTACGCGATGATCCAACATTTGAGGCAATCATCAGTGTCGGAAAGAAGAAGATTCGCGTTTTGGGCACGCACTGCTTTAATCCTATCGAGTTCATTAATTATGGATTCCGTAACGAGCAACTCAATAAGTTGTCCAAGCTGGTTGCGGCACGAACTGACTTGCCAACCGTGCTGGTGGGAGATTTCAACTGCACGCCCTGGTCGATGTACTTTCGGAAGTTCCTTTCGGAAAGTGGAATGCGCGATAGTCGTCAGGGCTTCGGTTACCAAGGCAGTTGGCCCAACGGCAGTTCGGTATTGAGCATTCCCATTGATCAGATGCTACTTTCGCCAGGCGTGAGGATCAACGATCGCAAAATTGGTGATCCAGGCAACTCTGATCACTTTCCCATCATTGGCGATATCGTTTTCTGACGAGATCGTGTGGCACTTCTTGGCGAACGCCACCTTTTGATTTATCCCGACGGGATTTCAGCAATTAACCGGTGTTTTGAACGTAGTGAACCCCACCGGATAGTAATCGGCCAATATCATCGATGCCGACAGGAGTCGCAGCGATCATTTGCTTAGACCACCTTTGGGAACAATGTTGTTTTTTTCGGTTTCCGAAGGCGTCGCTGCGCTCAACCTCCGGCTAATGGCTGTAGCCTCTTCGAGGTAGTGCCGGCGTTCACAGAGACGTGTCGAAATTGGTAAACGTCAAACACTCCAGCGCAGGATGCGCTGGAGTGTTAACTAAAGAATTCAGCGTCCGACTACTTGTTTGTAGGCGCGCTGATTGCAGGTGATTCGGCAATGAGGTGCCGGTACAAGTACTCGAGTCGAATCGAGTTATAGTTACTACCGATCCCGTGTTTGAACCCAGGATAGATCATCAAGTCAAATCGTTTATCGGCCTCTTCGAGAGCCTTAATCAATTGCCAGGTGTTGGCGGGATGCACGTTGTCGTCAATCAAACCGTGGACGATCAAAAGTTTACCCGTCAAATTCTCGACGTACTTCATACACGAGCTTTGGTCATAGCCCTCGGAATTTTCTTGCGGCGTACGCATGAAACGTTCTGTGTAGATCGAGTCGTAATTTCGCCAATCGGTAACAGGTGCGCCGGCAACGGCCACATGAAACACATCTGGGTGCCGCAGCAAAGCCATCGCTGACATGTAGCCTCCATAGGAATGTCCATAGATGCCCACTCGATTGCCGTCGATGTACTCACGTTGCGTCAGGTGTCGCACGCCCGTTGCTTGATCAAGCAAATCCAAATCGCCCAATCGCTGGTAGGTCGCACTTTCAAATGCTTTGCCGCGTCCGACTGTCCCACGATTACCAATCTTCGCCACAATGAAGCCTAGTTCGGCAACGGCATTGATGGGTTGATAATTGTTGGTCAAGCCACGTGACTGCGGACCACCGTAAACGTCAATCAACAACGGATACTTCTTCGTGGCGTCAAAATCAGAGGGAAAATGGAGTGTTCCCCAAAGTTTCGTTGAGCCATCCGAGGACATGAAGGAAAAAGATTCCGAATGACAGGCTTCGGTTGACGTTGCGGCTTCGTCGTCCTTCTCCGTCACTTTTGGGAGAACCGCAAGTTCCTTACCCTCAGTCGAGTAAACAACATATTCTGGGGCAATGTCGATTTTTTCTCGTCGCGCCAGGACAAAACGATTCTTCGGATCAATTTCAAATTGCGAATGATGTAGTGGTGACGTTGTGATGCGAACGTCTTGAGTGCCATCCAGATTCACGCGATGCAATTGCTCGCTATAGGGCATTTGATCACTGTAGGCCGTGTAATAAACGACGCCCGCATCTTCATCGACATTTACAATTCTTTCGCAAGGAAACCCATCGCAGTTTGTCAGAGCATTCAATAAGCGACCATCGATATGTCGGAGCTGAAAGTTATGCCATCCATTGCTTTCCGTTTGCCAAATAAAACGTTCGCCGTCGTTCAAGAATCTCATCGTTGGTGAATTTTCTTGCCACGTGCTTTGCTTTTCGGTTACGACAACTCGCGACTTGCCCGTTGCGACATCGATTGCCAAAAGATCGAGCACGTCTTGCCGTCGGTTGGTTCGGTGAACAAGCAGTTCCTTGCCATTAGGAGCGAATGCGATGTCGAACAAGTATTGGCGTTCTTCGCCTTCAATGTTAAAACGCTTGATTTCTTTGGTATCAAGGTTGTAGTGCATCAAGTTGACTTGGGGATTATCTTCGCCAGCTTTTGGGTAACGAGTCACGTGCAACTGTGTGTAAGTACTTGTGTTGTCGGTCGTAAGGTAGTAGTCCTTCAGGCCTTGCTCATCGACTTCATAGAAGACCAATGACTTGCCGTCGGGTGACCACCACATCGCCTCACTTTGGTCAAGTTCTTCGCCATAAACCCAACAGCCGGTGCCGTAACGCAAGCGGTCAATACCGTCCTTCGTGACCGGAACTGGGTCGACCGTCCCATCGGCGGCCTCGATGAAAACATTATTGTCTCGATAGACGGCATTCCATTTTCCGTCAGGTGATGGTTCGACCGTTCGTTGTTCGGCGCGTCCGACTGGTGATTTCCGTGAAACGACAGGAGTTGGTGGCGAGACAACAATTTTGCCTTCGCGAGCCACTCCGAATTCCGCCGTCTTGAGATCAAGGGCTTGGGCAGTACCACCGACCGTAAAATTAACAAACGAACCGTCCATGGCCCACTTCACATCGCGCACACCAGAACCGCGCGAAGATCGTCGGCCCTGTGACGCTTGTTTGTATTGCTCATATCGGGGCAGGTTCTCAAGTTTCAAATCCGACTGCGCTCGCAAGTCGGCTACGAAACTACCTACCAAAAAAAGTCCCAATAAAATTCGTTTGATCATTACTTGCCTCACTATTTTTTGGAAGTTAAATGCCATCAATTAAGCGTTCGCTCGCACCTATGTTACCTGATCTATTTTGGTTGTTCATTAGGACTAGCAAAAAACAATTCAAACGCTTCGTCAAAAACGTCGAGAACCATGCTGCCCTCAAGCTCAATGAAACGACTAACGTACGAAGCGCTCGCCTGATACAATTGAAGCCAAATCATTTGCAGCAAAGTTAGCGAGTCGATTTGGCACTCGAATATCATAGTTGAAAACAAAATTCAGCCGGACAAAATCCATCGTAACGTTGAGAATCCAAAAGACTTAACTCGAAAGACCAATTTTCGCGAGAACCATGAGCAAATCGAAACGCCCAACCCGAAAACGAGCTTACGAACCTGACGCACCCGAGAAGCCTAAGTCCACGTCAGCCAACCAAAGTTCTCAACCACAACATTGGCTGAGCTATCGCAATTTTTTGCGTTTGGTTTTCATAACTATCGTGATTGGAGGCACCTACATGGCGATGTACCTGAAGCCTAGTAACGACATCCCACGCTTTCGTTGCGAATTAGTCAACACTTACCCGCACCGTACGGACGCCTTTTCGCAAGGAATTGTTTTCGACGACTCGGATGATTTTTACTACGAAAGCACCGGGCTTCGCGGCCAGTCCTCGGTTCGCAAAGTTGCACTACAAAGTGGTGAGCCAACCATCAATCATCCGCTCGAGCCCAAATTATTCGGCGAAGGCCTGACGATGTTCAAGAACAAAATTTACCAACTTACTTGGCAAGAAAATGTGATTCTCATCTACGATTTGGAATTGAACCTGCTCGAAACCAAAACTTTCGATGGCGAAATGTGGGGACTTACTCACGACGAAAATCATTTGATTCTGAGCAACGGCACCAGCAAAATTCAATTTCTCGATCCTGACACACTCACAGTTGTAAAGGACGCGAAAATTCGGATGGGGCGGAGGGACCCGGGTGCACTCAATGAGCTGGAATACGCCGGAGGGAAACTTTTTGCCAATTGCCATCCAACCGATAGCGTTTACGAAATCGATTTAGAGAACGAAGTTGTGACAGGGATCATTGAACTCGACAACTTATGGAAAAGTGCCGACCGACCACGCGATGGTGTGATGAACGGACTTGCGTTCAACAAAAAACGCGGAAACATGTTCGTGACTGGAAAATTATGCCCTTCGATTTATGAAGTCAAATTTATTCCCTTGTATTAGATTTCCCCCTAATGGGTTGACCTCCAAACATGAATGTAGCGCAAATCATTACGGCAAAGCGAGACGGTTGCGAACTTGACGAAGCTGACATTCATTTTTTGATCGATGGCTACGCCAAGGGTCGCGTTCAAGACGGCCAGATGGCAGCGTTTGCAATGGCCGTTTTTTTTAAGGGCATGTCCCATCGTGAAGTCGCTGTCTTGACGCGAGCTATGCTGAACTCTGGTGAAATCTTGCAGTGGTCAGGCTCGACGCCAATGGTAGACAAGCATTCCACTGGCGGTATTGGCGACAAGATTTCAATTCCGCTCGCACCGATCTTGGCGGAATGCGGCATGTCCGTCCCAATGATTTCTGGTCGGGGATTGGGTACAACCGGCGGAACGATCGACAAACTGGAATCGATTGCTGGATATCGAACCGATTTGAGTTTGGCGGAAATCAAACAGGTAGTTGAGACCGTCGGCTGTACAATAACAGCGGCCTCGGCTGAAATCGCTCCGGCGGATAAGCGCCTCTATGCCTTGCGAGATGTGACGGGCACGGTTCCATCTGTGCCTCTCATTACCGCCAGTATCTTAAGTAAAAAACTAGCAGAAGGTCTCGATGCACTCGTTCTCGATGTGAAATGGGGAAATGGCGCATTCATGAAAACGCTGCCTGCGGCTGAGACGTTGGCCACGTCACTCGTTCGAACTGCGCAAGAGTTAGATTTGGAAACGCGAGCAATCTTGACCGACATGAATCGACCGCTTGGGAAGATGATTGGCAACGGGCTTGAGATTGACGAATCGGTCGACGTTCTCCGTGGACAAGGCCCCGACGATGTGGTGTTGCTAACGTTGCGTTTGGCAGCCGAACTTTTAGTGATGTGTCACCTAGCGAATTCCATCGAAGCGGGCATGAAACAAGCTGAAAAAACGATCGCCAATGGCCGTGCATTACTTCGTTTGGAACAAATGGTCGCAGCCCACGGCGGCGACCTCACTGCCGAACGCGAGCGAGCGGCCGTCTATGAAGTTGCGGCACTTCACGCTGGCTTCATTTCTCAGATCGATTGCGATCGACTGGGCCTCGCAGTGATCCAAATGGGTGGTGGCCGGAAAGCAGTCGGGGAAACAATCGACCCTTCGGTTGGAATCGAAATGCTGACGGATGTTGGCTGTCGAATTGAAGTCGGACAGTCGTTGGCAAAAGTTTATTGTCATCGACAAAATATCCAGGAAGCAAATCGACTTGTTTCTGGGGCATTCACAATCACCGCCGATCCGTCTGCTGAAACGATAGACTTGATTGGCAAGACATTGACGATTGACAACATCGGTAAAGAGGAGCCCGCCTGTGGCTGAAACAGCGAACACGATACCCTGGGAAAAATTGACCACGGCAGCGATCGCTGTCAGGCTAAAGGCTTTCGCACCCTATTCAAAATTCAAAGTTGGCGCGGCGTTACTTTCAACGAGCGGTGAAATATTCATAGGCTGCAACGTCGAAAACGCATCTTATGGCTTATCGATTTGTGCTGAGCGTTCAGCCATTGTCAGCGCGGTAAGTGCTGGGCATCGAGAATTTTCGGCCATCGCGATCGCCGCCGACCCAAGTGCCGCGCCGTGCGGCGCGTGTCGGCAGTTCCTGGTCCAGTTCGGCGCAAAGTATTGGGTGCGTTCGCTTTCTCCGAACCAACCAGATTCCTTCCGCCAATGGACTACGGGTGAATTGCTACCGGAACATTTTGAATTTTAACGATGGGCCGCACAGAATATGATGGCAACCCAAAAAATGCAAATTCTCGCGCCTCTTTATGATACGATTCAAGCAACATTGCTTCCAATTCCCAACGTCACCTAACTTTGGCAGCTCCATGAAAGAGTATTTTCATTCCTTAAGGACCGGTCCAGTTCCTAGCGGCGTTTCCCTAGTTGAATTGATTGTGGTTTTGGCAATCATTTCGATCATGTTGGCTTTTTTCTTTCCCGCTGTTCAGCGTGCCCGAGTCTCAGCGCAAGAAACCGTATGCAAGAGTAACGTTCATCAAATCTTCATCGCCGCCGAGACTATTAATGGTTTAGGTTTCAGGCCGCCAATGGAGGGCAAGCCTGGAGGATGGTCGATAGCACTTTTGCCATTGCTCGACCCGACAAACGTATTTCTAAAATATCCAGAACTGGACGTCGCGGCCACCGACAAAGAATTCCTGAGAAGACCACGAGCCCTTACGTGCCCGATGGGGTCACGTACGTTGAATAGCGATGGATTTGACAAGACGCACTATATCGTGAATATGCGATACATAACGGATGACGTAATTCAAGGCGAAAAAACCAAAGCCCAATTGTTCGTATCGGATGCCTCGATCGACACCCAAGACGCATGGTTCACGGGTTTGAATTATGTCCGTAACTACGACAAGGGTCCGCATCGCGGACTTTTTTTTAAAACACATCAAAACGGCGTCATTTATTCAGGCGAGAAATAGGAGACTAACGGTAGCCATATGTGCAATATTCGTACCGAAGACGTAAAAAAGTCATCTCTATCTTGCCTTTAAAATCTCTAGAAAAAGATCGTGAACGTGAAAGCAGCCTTCAGCTTGACAACTCAATTGGACGAAAACGATTGCACGGTGAAAATTTCGCCTACCTAAGTTGAACTTAAACGTTAAGATTAGGGTGTAGCAAGTTCGCTTGATACATTCTCCGGCGCATACGGCTGAGGGACCATTATTTAGGGTTGGCTCGAATCACAAATGGCTTGTGCTTAGCACGCTAGATTCCGCTATTCTCCCAGCAGCTCCCATTTGCTGCGAATCCGCTGGAGAAATTTTTACCGCAATGCTTTTTCGGAAGCATTGCGGTTTTTTTTTGCGCCAATTGTGAACCACAAAACAGGTTCTAGTCACCTACAAGATTCGGGTAGAAATGGGCTAAGATAAACACGATACTCAAACGAGTCCGTTGGGTTCCTCCGCTTCTCCTAACCAAACTCCTATATCGACGACATGAACAAAACTGCATTTGGCGACAAACGACCCATTCTCGTTATCTGCCTAATTGTGCTGGCCGTAGCCTACCATTTTGCTCGTCCGGTTTTGCAGACTCAGTTAGGTGTTAGCCTTCCTGCAATTTGGGACAGCAATGAATCCACCGAGAAGTTGGAAAAGTCCTCTGTAGGTTTGAATTCGGAAAAGGCCTCGGGCTCTTTTCTCACGGAGTCGTCCGATACAACCAATTCAGGTTCGACCAAAACCAGCACGCCATCGTCCACGAAGTTCGCCCTGAAGAAGATTGGCGGAGACGATCTGCAATCGCCCGCCGGCTTGATTTACGGCATGGGTGCAAATCGCCAACACCGCGTTGATCATGTGATGGACCATGGAACTGACAATCCATCGCGACCCGTGCAGGGAGTTTTCAACGGCGACAAAGATGCGATCCTGGCGATGATTGACGAGGCCTACAAATTGGTCAAAGAGAAATCG
>JAHEAM010000560.1 GCA_024642765.1 Planctomycetaceae bacterium | reverse complement strand
AACATGCTGATTGGATCGGCGGGCGTTAAGAACATCGAGAGAACAAAGATCACCATTATCGCGATACGCCATTTTGATAGATACGCTTCGACACTCAAAATACCGATACGATTTAAGAACAACATCACCAATGGCAATTGAAACGCAACGCCGAAGCCCAATGGCAGAAATAGAACAAATCCCAACCAATCATTAATCCGAGGTTGCGGAGCAATGCCCGAACTCGCATTAAACGTGAACAAAAACTGCAAAACCGGATCGAACACGAAAAAATATGCAAGCAATAACCCACTCAAAAACAAAGCCAAACTTATTGGCAAAAAAAAGTGTACATATTTCTTCTCATGCCGATAAAGGCCCGCCGCTACAAAACTCCAAATTTGATAAAAAACCATCGGACAAACTAGAAAAACGCCAGTGATCAGGCCGGCTTTGAACCAAATCATAAAAGGCTCGGTTATTGACAACGATTGTGAGCGAGTATCGATTTCACGCCAAACGACAATCGGTACCAAATCCATCTTGAGTGCAGGCATCTGTGTTCTAAAGACTCGATTGATTATCAATCGATTCAAGCGGCGATTTAATATCGGATCGAATTCCTTTTCCAGTGCCTGACGCATTGCATCAAGTCCCGGATGGGCCTCCGTCCCCACAAAAGTATCGTACCAACTCATCTCCGAACCAAACAAACTATTTAGCTCGGGAGACGTAATCAGTTGCCGACTTTCCAGCAACAAATTCATCACTTCCACAAAAGCACTTATTTGTTGCTCATCCAGCGGATTGGAATTGCTGGCGATTTTGCGGACGACTGCCTGCGAGTCCTCCGCCAATAATCCAAATACGAAATGCGGCATCCGTGTGGAATCCGTTTTTGCTTCTGCCATTGTTTGGCAAATTGAACGAAGGCCATCTTTGGTAAAATGCTCGCTACGAAATTGGTAGGGTCGAACTTCGATTCCGCCAAAAAAATCTTCGTTTACTTCTCGCAACCCCAACACCATTTCCGCTGGGTCAACATACAATTTTTGTGGAATCCGACCTTCCTCTAACCACTCGTCCGATTCCGGAGGTAGCCACCCAAATTCTTTGACTAATTTATTCTTGGCTTGGCCTTTTTCATATTTGGCAATCGCAACGTTTAACGGACGTTGCAGAATGATGAGTACCCGATCAGCAAAGTACAATCCGATCGCGGTTCCAATCGCGATCCAGATCAGGCACTTGATGAGGACTTTTCGCAATTCCTCCAGATGTTCGCCGAAGGACATCCGCGTCTCTTCGAAAAGATCCGATTCCGTACGTCCTGCTCCAAAGCCCTTCGACGATTTCGATTGAGTTGACAAGGCAATAAGATCCTAAGTCTCTGATGAAATTTTGTTTCGTTTCGCAATCCCATTCGTGCGTTCGAACAGGTTTTGAATAGTTGTAAACCGCTATTCTAGTTCATTCCCTCGCGAATTCGAAGGATAGTCGTGGAACTTCTACGATGTGTGGAAGCAGCGATCGCAAACAAATCGTTCCATGCAGCGCATTGTCGGCATGCCTTGCTTGCGAGATAATGCCGAAAAATCCACTACATTTTTTAGTCCCAAATCATGCCGGCACAAGACCAACGCCTTTACCCTTTGAAATTCCAACCTGTATTTAAAAACTACCTTTGGGGTGGGACACGGTTGCGAGACCAGTTGGGAAAAAACACAGGACCTGGCATCTGCGCCGAGAGCTGGGAAATCGTGGATCACCGTGATTTTCAAAGCATCGTGGTGAACGGCCCACTCACCGGACAAACGCTCCACCAAATATTGAATTCGTTTGAAAGCAATTTGATTGGCTCGTCGGGGTGGAACCAGGTAAACTCCCCTGACCTCCCCCAGCAACTTCGTGGTCGCTTCCCGCTACTGATCAAACTATTAGATGCCGAAAAAGACCTTTCTGTCCAAGTCCACCCAAACGACTTACAAGCCGCGCGACTTGATCCACCCGATCTCGGCAAAACGGAGGCTTGGTATGTCGTGGACGCTACGGACAGCGCCATGATTTACGCAGGACTAAAGAAAGGCATCACCTCTAATCAATTTGCAGAAGCAATTGACTCGGGCTTAACAGACGAGTGTTTGAACAAATTTCATCCGCAGGCAGGGGATTGCATTTTCGTTCCTGCCGGTACACAACACGCCATTGGTGCAGGCCTCTTGGTCTTGGAAGTCCAAGAAGCCAGCGACACGACATTTCGCGTGTTCGATTGGAATCGCGTTGATGCAAATGGTCGTCCGCGGGAACTGCACATCCAGTCGGCGCTGGAAGTCACTGATTTTTCCCGAGGTCCCATTTCGCCACAGCCAAGAACTAAAATTCGCAACGGTGGCGACCAATTGATCTCATGCCCTTACTTTGAAATCCGAGAACGAATGGCAGACGAAATTTCAGTTTTGGGAAATGCGGATGGATTCGAAATAATCGTAGTTTTGAATGGAATACTCACAGTCGAGGGAGTCGAGGCGACAACGGGCCAAACACTTTTTCTACCGCCCGCCGCACCCAATTACGAGTTCGAGTTTAAAGAAGGCTTGTTATTGCAAATATTGATTCCTAAAAATGCGGTCTAAAAACCATCTTTTGTATGCTAGCGGGTACGTTTCACCCTATTGTCAACGACAAGATTCCGGTACTTTTCGCGCCTTATTAAAAGTCATCCTTTCA
>JAHEAM010000559.1 GCA_024642765.1 Planctomycetaceae bacterium | reverse complement strand
ATCCTCGTTGCTGAAACATCAGGATTACCGCAAACGCAACGCCACCAATCGCGACAGCGAGTCGGCGCGGATCGTGGGTTAAGTTTTTCCATGCCAGCGGGATCGTACGACTCATTCGGCGTGTTACTCAGTTTCTGCTTTAGATTCTAGAATAGTTCGGCGGGCTCGGCCTGCCACAGTTTTCGGAGCGCAAGCGTTCCGGACAGGCTGCTCATCACGAGCGTCAAAAGCATCACGAAAACAATTCGATAAACGTTCATTTCCATAGCGATGTTGGCTAATAATCCCGTGACCCAATACAGCAAGAACGACAATAACAGCGCCGGCAAAAATGAAAATAGCGCTAGGTAAATCGCCTGCTTGAGAACGATCGCGGCCATGTAGGCATTCGAGTACCCCATCGCCCGTAGCGTTGCGTATTCATTGAGTCGATTCGACACGTCGTTGCCCAGAACCATGTAAATGATCGCAGCGCCGACGACTAAAGCGATCAGGACTCCCAACGTGAAAATGAAACCAATTGGTGTTTCTCCGATCCAACGATCAAGTTCCAGTTGAATGACTTCTGGACGCGTGAGCACTTCCACACTTCGTTCGTGTGGTTCAATTCGAAATCGTTCGCGCAGTGACATTGCAAACGCGTCGGCATTCACGCCGTGCTGAAGCTTCAGCAAACCAAATGTCACTTGGTGGCGTGATGTGGTGGGCACCAATTGTTCGAATGTTTTCTCGGAAACAATCGCTGCACCGTTTGCTGCCAAGCCAGCCCCCATGTTGAAGGTGCCGGTGACGGTCAGTTGCTGGTTGGCGACTTCAATCAGACGACCGATATCGCCCGCGCCGAACTTGCGGTGGTTCTGGGGGCCAAATTCGGGATGGGACTGCCTGTCGATCAGTAATGACGTCGTCGATGTCAGCTTGTCGAAATGTTGGTCGACGCGTGTGTCGCGAAAGGGAGACCGATCGGGCGTGACACCAATCAGAAGTATTCCCTTCATTTCGCCGCGTGGGTTCCGCCAGTTGACTACGGAGACTTGTAGCTCATTAACGGAGGCAACATCCGTCATGCTGGCTGTTTCTTCTAAAAAACGGCGTTCGATTTGGTTGGCGTCGATGAAGTGCAAATAGTCTGGAGATCGCAATAAAACGTCAAAATCCATTTTTCCGTAAATATTCGTTGCGGTGTTCTCGATCGCTCCGCGAAAACCTAGTTGCATAAACACGAGGAGGATCGCCACACCAATGCCAGCCACCGACAATAACGATTTGCGCGGATTGCTCAGGATGTTTCGTAAAGCGAGATTAGTGCGCATTGTTTTCCGCAGACGCTAAAGGCGATTCAATTGCCGCCATTCATTAGACCAGTAGCATAGAAGTGATGCTAGTTTTGTTGGGAGTCGGTTTCGATTTCAACCGTGACTTGCAAGTTCACAAGTTGACTGGCAAGCTCATTGTCACTCTCCGCAATTACAATTCGCACATCAACCGTTTTGCGGTCGACCAGCGCAAGTGGATTGGGGTCCATCAACGTCCCATTGCCGATCACGCGGCCAATCTCAGTCACTTTTCCAAACAAAGGTCGCGAGAGTGCTGGGCTGGAAATGATGACTCGCTGGTTCAACTTGACCTTTGGCACCAACCGATCAACAACTTCCGCATTGCAAACCATTTGCGAAACGTCGCCCAATTGCATCAGGGGTGAATTCACGACGACATCCCCGGGCCGCCCAAAAACTTTTAGAACGGTACCGTCGATAGGTGCTACGAGTCGAGCAAGCTCGGCCTGTTGCGCGGCGATTTGTTCGGATAGCTCCAAGGTTAGATTTTGAGCGCGCATTTTTTGCAAGGAAACAAGAGCCAATTGCGCTTGGTCACGAGTTTTTTGGGCTAACTCGACATTGAGTTTCGCAGCCCGCTGCGCGCTGGCCTGTTGCTTTCTAGCTTGCACCAATTGAGTCTCTGATTGTTCGATAGCCAACTTTTGCTCGTCTACTGTCGATTTGGAAACAAAGAGCTGCGTTTGTGGATCGCTCGACAGATTTGTAAGTCGCTCGAGTCTTTCTTTGGCTGCTGCAAGTTGTTTGTCGCCAACCGATAGCGAGGCCGTTTCTTGGGCTTGTTCTGACTGCAACATTGCCGCAGCCAGAGCATTGTCAGCGGCTAAAAGCGCGTTTTCTGCCGACAGAATTTTCTGGGCAAGTTCGCGTCGCGCATCGTCTGATTGAGATTCGACAAGTTGAGATTGCAGTTGGACCGTGGCCTGGCCACTATAAGTCGCCAATTCCGTTTCGCCGCGTTTCACGGCGTCTCCAACGGAAACCAATAGCTTCTCAATCCGTTGGCCAGGGGGAGAAATCACATTGATCAATCCGTTTTGTGGTAACAGTCGGCCTTGAGCGACAACCCGTACAAATGCAGTGGATTTGTCGTCAGGCTCGTCGGAAGGCTCTTCCCAGGAAAAAAACTTGGGTCCAAAACTTCCCAAATACCAACCGCCTACAAAGACGCTTGCCAGTAGGCAGATCGCAAAAATGACACGCAAGATTTTCATTTTTTGCTGTTAGAGTCTCAGCTTAGTTGATAGGTAATTGTTAACGGGGCAGTTTGGCTCAATTTGCGGTATCGTTTTCCAGGTTGTGACATACATCGAAACCCTCGAGAGCTGGACTAAACCTACCTTAAACCCGGCAGTCCGTTTTCCAGGCCCGAG
>JAHEAM010000558.1 GCA_024642765.1 Planctomycetaceae bacterium | reverse complement strand
TCCAATCATTGCTGGTTGGGTAATCAAGGCCATGCTGACGGTCCTGAAAGAGACGTTGTTCTATGCTGGCACCGCCGCGACGACCACTACACTCGAAATGGAAAGCGGAATGCAAAACGCTTGGCTCTGCGTGTTAATCATGCTGGCGGTCGTGGCGGTTTACAGCGTGATGAGCGGAATGTGGGGCGTCTCAATTACGGACGCCATTCAGTTTGTAGTTGCGATGGTCGGTTGCATTATTTTTGCAGTTATTGCGGTCAATAGTGTCGGCGGGATTGGCGAGTTGCAATCGCGAGTCGAAAGTCAATTTGGCAACGCACAGGCGTTTGCGTTCTTTCCGTCCTTTCAAATGGAACATCCTTGGTTGCCCTTTCATATTTTCCTGTTCATGTTGACGATGCAATGGTGGGCGACTTGGTATCCCGGTGCGGAACCAGGAGGTGGTGGCTACATCGTTCAGCGCATGGCATCCTGTCGCAACGAACGCCATAGCGTGCTCGCGACGCTGTGGTATCAGTTCGCCCACTATGGACTGCGCCCATGGCCTTGGATTCTGGTTGCGTTTGCTGCCCTAGCACTTCATCCGGAATTGCGTACAAATTATCTGGCGGACGACAAATTCGATCCTGGCGTCGGTTACCCGATGTTAATGCGTGAATTGTGTACGCCTGGAATCGCGGGCCTGATGATCGTGACTTTTTTCGCGGCGTTTATGTCAACGATCAGTACTCAGATCAACTGGGGTGCATCCTATCTAGTACAAGATTTCATCGTCCCACTATTTCCAAGTTTGGCTCATAATGAAAAGAGACTTTTGCGAGCAAGTCAATTTGTTTCATTGCTCGTTTTGGTTGAGGGAGTAGGTGTTAGTTGGGTGATGGTCGAGAGACAAGTTTCAGTCGACGATGCGTGGAAGATTTTGGCCGCGTTGGGGGCCGGTTCTGGCCTAGTGTTTATGCTTCGCTGGTTTTGGTGGCGGATCAACGCTTGGAGTGAAATAGCTGCCATGTTTGGTTCGCTGGGTTGGTTCTTAGTAATACAGCAAGCGTCGATCCAGAAGTTGCTCTGTGGCCGTGAAATGGTAACGGAAGAGCAAGCGTTTTTTGTCGCGGTATTGACTGTTTTGACTTGGGTCATCGTAACGTTTTTGACGCGCCCCGAATCGAATGAAACGCTCGTCAGCTTCTATCGTTTGATTCGTCCGAGCCGAATGGGTTGGAAGCCAATCGCTGACCAAGTGCCGGATGTTGTTCCCGACCAGGATCTTGGCTTACGGTTGTTCGCTGCGGTCGTGGGATCAGCGACGATTTTCGTTTGGTTGCCCGCAATCGGTGCTTGGATCTTCGGGAACTATGGACAAGCAGTCGTGTTGTCCTTCGCGGCGTTGAGCGGCATTGGATTGACTCTTTTTCTGTTAGCTAAAATTGCGCCCGAAAGAGAGTCTGAATCAACCGCTTAGTCAAAATTTGGAAACATACGATTGATGATAATTTCGAGTATCATGTTTAGTCGTCAAATCGATCACCCTCAGAGAAAGCGAATTCAAACGATGCAAACGAAATTATCTGTCGGACACCTGTTGCTGTTGATCGTTGTCTGCGTGTCTTGTTTTTCCACGATTGGAGTTGCTCAATCTACAACGGAATTGTTGTGGCCGGATGGTGCTCCGGGAGCCAATGGCTCCGAGGATAAAGACAAACCGACAATGATCATATACCTTGCGCCAAAAGAAGCAGCGACCGGCGCGGCGATTGTCATCTGTCCAGGAGGCGGCTATGGTGGTCTGGCGATAGGGCACGAAGGACATGATATCGCGAAGTGGATGAATGATCGTGGCGTCTCAGCGTTTATTTGCGACTACCGACATCGAGGCAAGGGCTACGGGCACCCGGCCCCGATGCAAGACGCACAGCGGGCGATTCGAATTGTTCGCTCACGTGCAAAAAACTATGGCATTGATCCCGCCAAGATTGGTGTCATTGGTTTTTCGGCTGGCGGTCACTTGGCCTCAACTGTTTCGACTCATTTCGACGCTGGCAATGCAGAAGACGTCGATCCAATTCAACGTGTTTCTTGTCGCCCTGATTTCTCAATCCTTTGCTATCCAGTGATCGCACTTGGCGAAAAGTTCACGCACATGGGTTCGCAGAAGAACTTGCTCGGACAGGACGCCTCTCCCGAATTGATCGAAAAACTGTCCAACGAAAAACAAGTCACTGCGCAGAACCCGCCCACGTTTCTTTGGCACACAGCAGAGGATCCCGTGGTGAAGGTCGAAAACAGTTTGCGGTTTTTCGCAGCCTTGCAAAATGCGGGTGTCCCCGCTGAACTGCATGTTTATGAGAAAGGTCGACACGGTCTGGGTCTCGCAGCGGATTCGCCGGGAGCTAGTAACTGGCCCAATGAACTGGCGGATTGGATGCAGTTGCAAGAGTTGGTGAAAAAAGATTGATTTTGCTTAGAAAGCTGTTTTTTGAAACGAAAGTCGCATGGCTATCATCATCCAACGTTGTCTTGCTTTTCTCGTTTGCTGTTGCGGCGTGGCACAGGCGAACGCTCAAACGGCGGTCGATCCAGTTCGCGTTTTCATTTTTGCAGGTCAATCCAATATGGTTGGCTCGGACTCGAAGGTTGAGGACATTAAACTTTTTCCGCCATTTGTTGGCCTAGAAAGTCCACAATCGAAAGTTAGGTTCTCCTATTGCATTGGACG
>JAHEAM010000112.1 GCA_024642765.1 Planctomycetaceae bacterium | reverse complement strand
CGATTTGCTTTTCTTGATTGCGTCGTCTGACTTCGTTTTCCCAACCCGGTCCACTGCCGAATCCAGGGGCCGATTCGAGTGCCAGATTGTCGACACCGGCGCCGCTTTTTGTTGCCAACTGTTTGGCGCGGGCATAATTGCGTTTGTCGACTTGCAGCGTGGCACCTGCGCCTGTGAGTTGGTATTCGATACCTGCTCGTTCCAGTCCGGCAACAACATCGGACATGATCGCCGCATCGACATCACTAACCAACGTGACATAGGACGGTTGCGCTGACCAATAACCCACGCCGACAACGAGTCCCACGCACAATAAAACGAGCGTTCCGATACTCACGCGAGCAGCGGGCGTCGAACTGCTCCAAATGAGTTGAAGCTGATCCGTCAAATTCTTGAGTGCATTCACCGAAAACCCCGTTCGACTTCAGAAGTTAAAACTGCATTCGCATCAGGTCGTTGTACGCTGAAACCAGTTGATTGCGTATTTCCATAAACAATTGAAATGACATTTCTGCCTTGGCGGTCGCCAATACAACGTCTTGAACATTGTCGGTTTTGCCCGTCAATAAATCTTGGACGGCGGAGTCTGAATTGAGTTGGTCTTGATTGGTCTGTTGCACAAAATCTTTGATCAAACTTCCGAACGAACCGCTTTCTTGCGGCGCACTCGGTTTTGAACCCGATAGTGGCGGCAAACCATTGATTTGAGTGATTGAATTCATTGAGGGGATTTGCATGACTACCTACTGCGCAGAAGGGCCAAAGTTTGTTCGACCATGTCTTTGTATAACGAGATGGCGCGAAGGTTCGCCTCGTAGGATCGACTGGCTGAGATCAAGTCAACCATTTCGTTTGGCAATTGAACGTTAGGCATTCGTACCATGCCATCCGCGTCTGCATCGGGGTGTCCCGGAATATGAACGACCGGGAAGTCTGATGTGTCGGCTTCGACGCCAATGACTTTGACGCCCTTCAATTCGTTCGGATCCAGCATGCTCGCAAACGAACGGGCGCCATTGGCAGCAAATACGGGCGCCAGTCGTCGGAAGGGACCGCCTTCCGGTGTTCGCGTTGAATTAGCGTTGGCGATATTATTCGCCACGATTTCCATGCGCAGACGTTCGGCAGACATTCCTGAGGCCGAAACGTTCGTTACAGAAAAAAGATTGCCGGACATGAGCCACCTAAACCTTCAGAATGTCACATCACGCCGCTCGAGATGTGTGAAATCGATTGGAATTCAAGCTGTCGTTAGGAGCACGTCGCGACTAGCTATTGATGGCACGTTTCATCGTGTCCATTTTGGCAGCTAACAAATTCGAAAATGTTTGGAACAACATCGCGTTGCGTTTCAAATTTGAAACTTGTTGATCCAAATCGACGTTGTTGCCGTCGGCGCGTTCCAATAATCCAGGTGCATTTGTAATTGCCGCTTGCTCATCCAGACCGGTTGAGGTACCTGTTTGCTCAAGCCATTTTTGAAACTCGGCTTCGTTTGCAACCATGGTCTTGAAACCTGGCGTGTTGACATTGGCAATATTTTGGCTGATGACGCGATGGTCCAATTCGGCAAATTGAATTGCTTTTGCAAGGTTCACGAATTGTGCAGGGAGTCCAGCCATGTCATTGGTATCGGTTAGGTGAAATGTAACCTTTAGATCGAATATTCAGTTGCTAGCGAGTTGCCTCCCTATTTTCTTTTGTTTGTGTAGGCAATGGAATCGATAAAAGCGGCCTTATCGAAAAACTCAGTTGACGCAAGGACGAGACATGAGAATTTTTTGAAACAAAGGTGGAAACTACGCCACTTTGTTCTACGTTTTTGTGCTTTCACACTTATTTGCACCTTTGCTTGGACATCCTGAACTACGGTAACCTTCTTATGAAGCGAGTCGAATCGTATGGACATTGCAACAATCATTGGACTCATCTTGGGCTTCGGTCTGGTCGCTGGCGCGATCATGATCGGCGGCACGGACTTGATGCCCTTCGTTGATGTGCCGTCCGCCATGATCGTAATCGGAGGTTGTATTGCGTCGTTATTGATCAACTTTCCACTCGGGAAGGTGTTGACGGCGTTCAATGTCATTAAAAAATGCTTCATCTCAAAACTGCCAGCACCCGATCAAGTCATCAATCAGTTTAAAGAACTAGCCAATGTGGTCCGCAAGGACGGCATGCTTGCTCTCGAAAGCCACGTCGAAAAATGCGACGACAAATTTTTGAGACGAGGCATGGAAATTCTCATCGGGGGTGCGGACCCCGCTCAAATTCAAAATGCACTTGATATGGAATTGTCCGCCATTGAGGCACGACACGGGATGGGCAAAAAGCTCATCGACGGTGCTGCCACGGCTGCCCCAGCGTTCGGTATGATCGGAACACTCGTGGGGCTGGTGCAAATGCTCAAGAAGCTCGATGACCCGAGTAAGGTTGGTGCCGGTATGGCTGTTGCCTTGTTGACAACGCTTTATGGTGCATTGGTCGCTAACGTTGCCTGTATCCCATTGGCCGGCAAGCTCGAAGCTCGCAGTCAGGAGGAGCTTTTGGTCCGTGAACTAATGATTGCAGGGTTGGTTTCGCTCAGCGAGGGACTTTCGCCTCGCGCTGTTGAGGACAAACTGATCGCCTTCTTGTCACCATCGCAGCGCCGCAAACTTCAGGTCGAAGCGGCAGCCTAGCGGATCGCTAAAAACAGTTGCGCAAACCACAGCATGTTAAGGGGGCTGAAGGATGGCCAAAAAGAAAAAATACAAAGTCGATACTGCGGGCGATATTCCAGCTTGGTTTATGACCTATAGCGATGTCGTGACCCTGCTGATGACCTTCTTTATCTTGCTAATGACGTTTTCGACTCACTCTCCCGAACGAACCGAGAAATCACGAGTCACATTTTTCCAATCTTCCGGTGGCACCGGTTTGATCGGCGCCACGGCCAATCGTCCGGCCAATGACAGTTGGGTCAATCGAATTCGTACCAATGCAGCAAAAATTGCAATGCGCGGTTCCGAAATGCCACCGATCACTGAGGCTCCCGCTTCACAGGCGATTGGCAACGGTTTGATGAGTCTGACCGAGAAAGAAAATAACCAAGACGATATCTCGACACATTATTTCGACATCAAGCTCGATGAAATCATCGACCACCAAAACGGTTTAACGGCCAAGGGATTGTGGATGGCTCAGATGTTGGCGAATCAACTGCGTGGATTGCCGGTGGAATGTTCGTTGCAAATTTCAAAACAAGAAAACACGAAACGGGCCACGGCGTTGGCATCGAACATGTTCGATGAACAAAAGGTTCGACCGGGGCTTGTTTCCGTCAGTGTCGTGCCTGAAACGTTACCTGCCGATTCGATACGGATCTTAATTGAACGTCATAACAACCCCATCGATTAGATATGGCTCGCAAAGAACGTAAACCACCTTCCAAACCGAACATGGGCTATCTCGTATCCTTTGGTGATACGATGACTGCGCTCTTGGCGTTCTTTATCGTCCTAAATAGTTTGGCCAAAGAACAGACAGGGGCAAATCTTCACTCCGGTACAAGTTCTTTTTCCTCAGCCTTCAAAGATATGGCGACACCCGGAAGTATGTCGACCGATCGCGGCCACCTGGCCATCGAGCAAGATTATCCATCTCCGATCTTCGCCATTGCCAGCAACCAACCGAAAACTGATGAGAAAACTGCTGAAATTGGCCCAGACGAACGCGACGACAAAGGGCGTGTTATCGACCGTAACCAAGAAAACTTCAAACGATTCCTTAACGAATTAGACTGTCAATATTCACTGAAAGAGCAGCCGAAAACATCGGGACAGGTTGTTTTTGATTCTTTCGATACTTTTTTTGCGGGCAACAGTCCACTCGATGAAAACGCCATCCGTTTGGCGGCGAAAACCATCCCGATGTTGCGTTCCAACAACTACCGTTTGGAGATCATTGTTTGGTCGCGTTTGCCAAGCGAACTTGCGATGAACCAAGCGATTGAAAAAGCGATATTGATCAAACAACAACTTGCGAAGAGTTTCTTTTTAACGCCCATGCAAGAAGAGCAAGTTCGTTTCTCAGCAAAACCCTGGCTATTTGCCGACGCGCAACGTCCAATCGTTTCATTTGTTGTTTCAAGAACGGAATAGACCAGGCAGTATTGAGTCACTAATGGAAATTCAGTGCGTCGTTCATTGGTCCGATGTAAAACTTTTGATACATAAAGATGATGACCGAGACCATCAGGACCGCAACGAACATAAACGTCATCACGAAACCGATAACGGAGAGAGCCTTCAGGTTATTTTCTGCCTGTTCCTGCAAGTTTTGCGAAACGCGTTCCATTGTTTCTGCCAATTGCCCCGTTGTTTCGCCGTTCTGAACATACATTAAAAATTCATCAGGAAACGCGTTAGTTTTTTGAAACGCTTTGTAGAATTCATTGCGTTTTGCAATCTGAGCCTTGATGTCATCGATCAGGCCGAAGTAGTAATAGTTTTGCGTTGCCTCAAGCGAGAGTTCTGCGGATTCGCCGGCGGCCATGCCGGCGTTTTCAGCCATCGACAAAGTCCAAGCCATTCGCGACAATGCCAAACATTCAATCGTTTTTCCAAGCAATGGGATCCGCCGCGCGAGACGCATCGGAAAATTGCCAAACCAACCCTTCATGGTTCCGCGAAACAACACAAATGCACTGCCTGCAAAAAGCGAAATGATGCCACAGTACAGCAAAAAGTCGCCGGTTGGTCCGAGCTTTAAACCGAAAACATCAAGGGGTTCAATGTTGTTGGTTGTGTAAATAAAACCCAACAACAAAATCAAAAGTCCGATGATTACGACCGCAGCAGCCAATTCAAAAAGCGGCCAAGCGATCGAGCCCAGCAATCGAACCTGAAATTTCACCAACCCGTCGAAGTGTTGATGCAGTTTTCGAAAGGCCTCGTCCATGCGCCCGCCACGCTCACCAGCCTGCACAATCGCAACTACCAATGAAGGAAAGTAACCGGCTAGATTTTTCATCGCGTCGGCCAACCCTGTGCCTTGGTCCAGGTCGTCGGCGAGTTTGCCCATTGCAATTCGAAATGAGGAACTACCGTTTTCCGATTCTCGGCGAATGATAGTCCGAATGTCGAGACCAGCAGTGTAGGACTTGTCCAAGCGGTAGAATAATTTCGATAGTTGCCGATAGGAGATTCGGCCGGTCGACATTCGCGGCAATACCGGGCCGTTGCTGTTACCGTTTCTTGCTCCAGTTGCAGAAATCTCGACAGGGGACATACCAAACTCCTCTCAAGGCCAATTCTAACATGGAATCGCGAGTTATTTTCGTTTCGAACTAAGTTCAAAGATGCTAACGATCAATTGTGGCCGCAAGCAGCATAAACTGCAACAGAGTTCGCAAACTTCACTGAGCTTTAGTCCAGGGATACATTCACAAATACTTCTTCAGGAATGCACCGGAAGCCTATCTGCATAAGGTTAAACACTGTCGAATAATAATCGCGGCAAATGTAATTGCAGCTCATCTCGGGATGTACCCACATTCAACAATGCGTGTCCCTGTTGCAAACGCTCAAACATCGCAGCTGTGATTGGCAAAGGCTGATCTGGCGGAGGCATTTCAGGAACCAAGAACCCAATAACTCGTTTTAACAATTCGTCGACATTGGTTCCCTTCTTCGCGGATACAAAAATGGTTTTGCCGTCCGAGGCAGGCTGAGGCCCCAAATCCATTTTGTTGCAAACGAACAAGTCAGCCATTCTCGCGTTACCGAATTCAGGCATCTGCGAATCATCGATTGCGGAAACGTCGATCAAGCAATCGGCGGCCTGGGATTCAGTTCGTCCGCGTTCAATTGCTGTCGCCTCCAGTTCATCGGCCAATTCACGTACTCCAGCCGTGTCTGACAGTTGGATCGGCCAACCGTCGAGAGCAGTTCGTTGCCGTAGCACATCGCGGGTTGTGCCAGGCATTGGATTGACGATAGCTCGCTCGAACCCAACCATCGCATTGATCAGACTGCTTTTGCCAACATTGGGTTTACCGCGCAAAACGACAGACCAGGGTTCCAGAACATGTCGCGCCAAACGAGCCCAAAGCAATGTCTTGGCAATTGAGTTTTGAATGGATGAATAGTCATCTTTTTCGTTCGCCTGTTTCCAATCCTCAAGAGTCGACCGCCAAACACCTTGTTGCGTTAGAATCAAGCGGGCGGCGAATTCGGTCTCAGCTTTCAAGAGTGCCGATTGCAATTCGAAATCCCAGAAATTTTCGGAATGCGTGCGCATGAATTGTGATGCATCGACACTCAAAGCGCCCGCATTCATTAGGTCTAGAGCAATTTGAGACGAACTCATGTTGCCGCCATGCGAATGGATTTCAACGTAATCATCCGCAAGGATTGTGACGACAAGGTCTTCGCTGGGTGAACCCTCCGTCCTGGATTGATCTACAAAGCCAACCCATAGGCCGTAAACCAACGACCCGACGGGTATTGTTTCTAATCGTTTCTTGCCAAACGGCCGAAAATACTTCGCAACAAGCCGTCTCGCTCCATTTCCAAAAACGCAAGTTGTGGCAATGGCACCCCTGCCCTCTCCAGTGAGTCTCGCAAAATGAATCTCAGAATCTCGATTTGGCATTGGGGTGTTCCGATTCTTGATTTCCCGAATGAATAGCGTTGCTGCGAATAATCATTTTAAGTTGTGGAATTCGTTTCTTTGACCGGCGAAAAGCTCATTAAACAGTGGTCAATTCTTTTGCACTTATTTATCCAGGCAACGCTGCGATGCCTGTCAAAACAAGGTTGGGCGCGTGTTGCCAGTCGGCAGGAAGTCGTGATTGGAGCGTGTGGATCGCGCCCCCCGTAGTGATGATTTTACACTCGCCGAATTCGGATTGGATTTTGTTGACCAAGTAACAAATCGCGCCGATTTGGCTGTGGAATACGCCACTGGTGATTGCTTCGGTGGTATCGCGGCCTAGACAATAGTCTGGTGCTTCTGCAATTGCAATTTCGGGCAATGCAGCTGTCGATTGGCGCAAGTTTTTGAGCGAACTGACCAGTCCCGGAAAAATATTTCCGCCAAGCAATGTGCCGTCTAGGTTCACGTAATCGATCGTTACAGCAGTGCCTGCGTCTACAACAATGCAGGCTTGTTTTGAACTTTGGAATTGATGGGCTGCCCAAGCTGCCAGGAGACGGTCGATCCCAACTCGCTCCCGAAAGCGCACTTCTGTCCTGATTGGCACCAAGGTATGGTCAATCAATCGAAACGAATCGGATTGGCGATTTCCAGCGATCCAATTCAGCAGCGCGTCGCATTGCGGGCGATTGACACTTGCTATCTGCCACTGCAACGATTCGTTCGAGCAGTTTTGTTTTTTGATCCAATCGGCGATTTCATCGAGGTGAGAAAATGAAACCGGGCTCAGCGTTGTTGAACTTATGGCACCGGACTTCAGGGCGGCTTTGATTTTTTTGGCATCGGTCAGCACCAACTTCGTGCGGGCATTTCCAATATCGAGGAGGATGGTCTGATCAGGCATTTCAAGCACCCAGTTTGGCCGTTTCGCGGAGGGCGTCGCCAACTCGGCGCACCAGTTCAATAAGGCCAGCACCTGTCACAGCTGAAATCAAAAGAACCTCGCGCCCCGTCACTGCCTGCAGTTCTTCCTGGACGCTGACTGCCGAAGGCAGCTCAGATTTGGTAACTGCTAAAATCTCCGTACGACTGCCCAACTCTTTGCGATAACATTCAAGTTCATGGCGAATCGTTCGATAGTTTTCGATCGGGTTTGAGCCATCGACGGGATCAGGCTCAACCAGATGCACGATAATTCCGGATCGCTCAATGTGTTTGAGGAAGTCATGTCCGAGACCGATACCTTGGTGGGCACCTTCAATCAATCCTGGGATGTCCGCCAAGACGAACTGTCGATCGTTATCGATCGTAACGATGCCTAGATTCGGATACTTGGTCGTGAAGGGATAGGCGGCAATTTCCGGTCGGGCGCGAGAAAGTCGACTTAGGAGCGTACTTTTGCCAGCGTTTGGTTTTCCGACGAGTCCCACATCCGCGATAACCTTCAGTTCGAGAATCAGTCGTCTCCGTTCGCCCTTTTCGCCGCGCGTGATATGTCGCGGAGCTTGGTTGGTCGAGGACTTGAAGTGAGTATTGCCTTTGCCTCCCCGTCCTCCTGCGGCCGCGACAACTTGTTCGCCTTCGTATTTGAGATCTTTCATGACTAGATTATTCGTAGCGTCAATTATCAGAGTGCCTGGCGGTACATAGACCACGCAATCTTTTGCCGCGCGTCCGTGGCACCCGGAGCCTTGACCATTTGTGCCGCGGTCGGCACGTAGCGTTTTGCGGTGCGTGAGATCGACTAGGCTATTCACGCCTTCACGCGCGAGAAATATGATGCTGCCGCCATCACCTCCGTTGCCACCATCAGGCCCGCCTTTGGGGACTTTCTTTTCGCGCCGAAAGCTCATGCAACCGTCACCGCCGTCGCCAGCTTGGATTTCAATTTCAACACGGTCTACAAACATCATAGGACTAACACGCGATTCTAAAAAAACAAAATGCTTGGTTGCAGGACGATTAGCGCGGACCAAGTCGGTTTCACAAAAAAAGGATGCCCTGAACGCTAATATGTCCGGGGCATCCTGTTGATTTAACTACGTAGTTTCCAGCACGTTGGCTTTCACTGGTAGCCTGGAGCTTTGCCTACTCAAGGGCAAAGCTAATTGGCTTCGGCCATTGCATTTTCGGCAACGATATTGATCCGTCGACCTTCTTGGTCAAACATTACTTTTCCTGGAACCAATGCATACAGAGTGTAGTCTTTGCCTTGCCCGACGTTACGGCCAGCTCGCCATTTGGTGCCGCATTGACGAATCAAAATATTTCCTGCGATTACTTGTTCGCCACCGAATTTCTTAACGCCACGACGCTGTGCGTTTGAATCGCGACCATTACGGGTGGACCCCTGTCCTTTTTTATGAGCCATTGAGAATTATCCGATTGCTTGAATTACTAGTTTTGTTGGAGACCAAGTTACCTATCGTCCCTCGTGAGACGCCAGACATTGGTGCAGTTTGCTTCGTTTAATAATCTTTGAAATATCAATTCAAAGAAGAGGCAAGATTCTAGCGATAAACCCAAAGATATTCAAGGCGTTTGAGGAATCGGATCCCCTTCCCGTCTTTTTGCCAGAACTCGGGTTCCAGGCGGATCTCGAATACCCTAGGTTCACCTTGGAAATCCAAATTGAAGGCCCATTTTTCACCAGGGATCAGGGTCTTGAACCCACTGGCTGCGGTGACATCAAAGCCGTACCCTGCCAAGTAATTAGAGAGCGGTTCCGGAAATTCGCCTTTGTCCAGCTGCGGCGCGGCCAGGGAATCGAAGCTCTCCGAGTCGACTTCGCCGTTGATGCCGCCAATGTAGGCTTCTCCATCAATTTCTTTGTTTGTGATGTAGACGTTGAAACGTGGGCCAGGAAGTTGGTAGTGCTTGCAAATCTGAATTTGGCTAAGAACGTTACTGTCAAAAGGGATACCGTAAATGATTTTGTCTCTCGTTTGCTCCACGACATCACCCGGTCGCCAATAGTTCAGCTGCAGCGTTTTGTGGCGAAGCGTTTGGTTGCCCTCGGCGTCGAATTCGATCGTGTATGCATTGGTAATGCCACGCACAAACACCGAAACATAATCTAGTCTTGGATCAACTTCACTCCACACAGCGACACCCCACACCCCCGGCGCGTCGTCGCTAGAAACAACTGGGAATTCGGCTTGTTCAATTTCTTGTTGATTGAGCAAACGGCGATTAGGGTCTTCGAATTTCTGAATGGCTTTCGAAACTTCCGGCATAAACTCGTCACGATATTGAACGCGGGAATAAACTCCCTCATCGTCGACTACGAGTCCCTCCAGCGTAAACTGCGGCAAGAATCGTTTGGGACCAACTGGAGCAACTTCTTCAGGTTCTTCGCCCTCTTTTGCAACGCCAGTTTT
>JAHEAM010000111.1:3003-10024 GCA_024642765.1 Planctomycetaceae bacterium | reverse complement strand
CGTTTATGGCAGCTCTCGAGGAGCCCCTAAACAAAGGCGAATATGAGACGGCCAGTGGATTGTGCGATGGTGATCGTCGCGCGGTCTGCCAGCTGTCGCAATTGGGAATCGACAATCGCAAGATTGGGTTTGCCAAGGTCAAACAATTGCTGGGTGATCGCTTTCAACGCGACGTCTTGCAAGATTTGCAATATCGTTTGAGTTGGGTCATCACGGTTATCAAAACCGCGCCGATGCTTGGGCTCTTGGGAACCGTTTTGGGGATGATGGGTGCGTTTTAGAAATTGGCTGTGCCTGGCCAAGCTCCTGACCCGGCCGAACTGGCGAAGAATATTCAATTTGCCTTGATCACAACGGCGCTTGGACTTTCGATTGCGATTCCGCTGACACTCTGCGTCGCGTATATCAATGTTCAGATCAAGAAAATGGAAGACTTGGTTACGTTTGGCTTGAACCAATTCCTAGAAATTTTCAAGGAAGCAATCAAACGATTCCCAGTCAACTAACCACATCCTTCTGGCTCGCGCGCTACACAACCGACTTTGGAAACAACGAGATGTCTGATCGAGAAGAAATTGGTGGCGGTCTACAACCGCCAAAGCAAAAACCAGAAGATGCCGAATTGGACATCACGCCCATGATCGATATCACGTTCCTGCTACTTTCTTTCTTTGTCGTCGTTTCGAAAATGGATCCGACGCAATCGGTCGACTTACCCCGCGCATCGTTTGGCGAAGCGGTCTCCGAAAAGGAATCGGTCGTGTTTTTGATTACCAAGGGTGAAACCAAAGACGCCTATTCCATTTTCAGGGGCCGTAACCTGGAAGACCAAATCAAAGAGACTGAGCCGACGGCTCAAGAAGAAGAGGTTGGCTTCTACTGCGAAAAACATCTGAGCAGCCATCCCGAAGTGCAAACGATTTTGATCAAGGCCGAAGGGACCGTCAAAACTGGCGCCGTTGAAATCGTCAAACGCGGGATTTCACTTTCAGAACTTGCGCAAACCAGGCAGATCTACGTCGGCGTGGAAGAACAGAAATAGAGCATTTTTTCGTGCCAAAGTGATTTAAAAGATTGGTTCCAACGAAGGGCCAGAGGATGAGTAAAAAGAAAAAACGAGACGACAAGGCCAAGGATGATTTCGATCTCTATGCGCCTTCCGGCGAGATTTCATCCGAGCAGTCGAGCGCTTCGAAACAATTGGAGGGTTCACTGCCACGTCCCAAAGCCAAGTCGGACGAATCACTTAAACAATTCGCCTGGCGAGGCTTCGAAGAAGACATTGATGAAGTGGACGCAGATCCCGATGTGAACTTCACGAAGGGTTACGAGGAAGAAGAAGACGGCATGGACATGACACCCATGGTGGATGTTACGTTCCTGCTTTTGATCTTCTTCATGGTCACGGCATCGTTCTCGTTGCAGCGTTCGATTCCACAACCGCCATCAAAGATCAACGAACCTTCGACCCAAGTTGCGGAGGAACCGGAAACCGAAAAAGACTACGTCGAGGTGATTATCGATCAACAGGATCGATTCTTCATCACGACTCGATTCGAAGATGAAGAAGAAACACCGAGCGAAACACAAATGCGAGCAAAAATTAGGAATGCGAAAGTCGACTATGGGGCTGAACGATTGATTATCACCGCCCATGTTGATTCGACGCATCAACAAGTCATCAAGGTCTGGGACGCGGGTATCGCGTCAGACTTTTCCAAAATCGAAATGAAAACAACGGAAGTCGAGTATTGATAGTCGTATTGCGCTCCGCGAAATAACGCGAGTCGCAAAGATAATTAATGCGTGACAAAAGCAGTGCGACTTCAACACAAGAATCGACCCGTTCAAAAACACACAACTACGAATTGATTGAGCCGCCCGGTTTTTTTAGGGCTTTTGCTCCAAAAGAGGATTGAGAATGACGTCTGCTGAACTACTGGACTTTTTGACAAAACATGCCCTTGTGGATGACCGCACACTTGGCAAGTTGCGCCGTGAAGTAGAAATGCCTGGCAAAAAAATCAAGGCCGGAAAGATCCTGGCGTACTTGATTGAAAAAGGAGCCCTGACGAGCGACCAAGGGCATGCCATTCTCCACGGCACCTGGACGCCACCAACCGAAATAGTGCCCGATGACCAGTTTGAAATCTCTGTGGAGGCGGAAAGTGGAGCCAAGGTTTATGACACCGATGACTTAACCAACATTGGTGCCGAAATCGTGAAAGAGAGTCAACAGAAGACAAAACCCGCGGACGAGAACATGACCCGCATCATGGATCCGCAAGATGCGATCGACGTTGTCCCAGAAGAGGTGGAGGAAATTGAAGAAGTCGTTGATGTCGATGCGGTTGTCGAGGAATTCGCGAAGCCAACGCGGCGAAAACGAGAGGTCGATCCTTTTGCTGATTACGGCGCTAGTGATAGTGGCGGGTTCGCAACGGCTCAAGCCGCAGAGAATCACGGCTCTCCGTTTGCGGGTAAACGCGATCAAACCGACCAATGGAAAACAAAATGGTTGTTCATTGGCTCCGGTGCCCTAGCCATTCTCTTGATTATCGGTGCGGCGCTCGCTCTATCCGTTTTTCAACGCGAACCTAGTAAGTTGTTTGCCGCTGCCGAAGAGAGTTACGTGAAATCGACTTACGGCGATGCAATGGCGAAGTTCAAGGACTTTTACAAGCGCTTCCCTGGTGACGACAAAGTGAGTCACGCGAAGGTCCGCGAAGTCCAAAGTATGATTTGGCTACCGTATTCTTCGAACAATTTGTCCGAGGCCTACAAGGTTGCACTCGAAAAAATCCCGACCATTGAGGATGAACCTGAGATTGGACTCATCACGACCGATTATTCGATTTGGTTCCCGAAGATTGTGTTGGATTTCTCCGAAAAAGCGATGAAAGAGACGACAATCGAAGGGATGAAAACGGCGTTGGCCAAGGCCGAGGAATCACTGCAATTGCTCAATTTCATGACGCAGGCGGAAAAGAACAGCGAACGCGTCAAACCCGAACTCGACAAGACGGAAAACAATCTGTTGACCGTTAAGGGGTTAATCACCAAGGAAGAAAGCTACAACGCAGCGCTAGTCGAAATCGCTGATTTGGCCACGGCTGGAAAAACCAATGAAGCCTTTGCGAAATACAATCGTCTGACTCGAACCTATCGAGACCTTGCAGCTCGTCAGCCACTTCGTGATCTGATGAAAACTGTGACGGCGCGAGAGATTGATCTCGTCAAACCTATCGAGCGAACGCTGGCATCGATTCCAACGGATGTCGAAACTGCAGTCTCGCAAACCATAATGCTAAGCTCGAAACGAGGTCAGGCCGCTCCGTCCATTCAGGACGAGCTAATCCCTCTTTTGATTGAGGGCTACGTTTATGTACTTTCGGGAAGTGATGGTAATATTTTGTGGTCGCGTTTTGTGGGCTATCAAACAACAATCGCGCCCATCTGGTTCGACGCGGTGACGCGCGAGGCGTTGTTGGTCTGCGATGAGCTCAATAACCAAGTCATGCGGATTGACGCTCGAACCGGTGGACTTGTTTGGCGCACTGAAATCGGAGAAGCTTATGTTGCTCCGACGCTCCGTGATAACCGGATTTTTGTTCCGGCTCGGTCGGGTGCAGTATACCGACTTGATCCGAATTCCGGCGAGCAAAAAGCCGCCTGCCAATTGCCCAAATCCATCGTCGTGCCATGTGAGGCTGCCGAACAAGACCCTTACGTCTATGTTGTTGGCGAAGACTCGAATATCTATGTATTGAATGCAGAAGACTTGAAATGCGTGGAAGCCTATTACCTCGGGCACGCTCGTAACGACATTCAAATCGCTCCCATTTACTGGTCGGGACATTTAATTGTTTCGATCAACGGGCGTAATTTTTCCGACCTGCAAATATTGCGGCTGACAAATAATGGGACGGGGTTGCAGTTCGTACAGTTGGTTCGACTTGCGAATTCGGCCATTTCTCGGCAACCGATTCATCTCGGTCGCAACCTTTTGTTTATTTCTGACAAAGGTGAAATCAATTTAACCGAATTGGTGGCGACCGAAGTTGACGCGCCAATGATCAAAACGGGGGAGGTCAAGTTGGAAGTAAGCAACCGACCTTACTTCGCTGCGCAAGGCAGTGGCCTGTGGGTCGTTGGTCGTGGAATTCAAACCCTCCGAGTCAACAAGAATTCGGGCGAGTTCGAACGCAAGAGCATCAAAGACGATAGTGACACGTTCCTTAATAGCCCAATCATTTTCGAAAACATTATGGTACATGTGCGCCGGCGCAGTGGCTCGGGAGCCGTGAGTGTAACGGCTGCAAACCTCGAAACACTCGAAGAGATTTGGCGACGTGACTTCGGCGCACCCCTGGCAGGAGCTCTCGTCCAGGCCGGCGACGGCGCAAAAGCAATTTCGTCGCAAGGTGATTTATTTGATATTGGCTCAAGCGAATCAAAATTTACATCTTTGTCCGAAACAACCAAAGCAAGCGACATTGATACGCCCTTCGTGTTCTCCGGGCTGGTGCCACTCAGTGAAAACCGAGTCGCCGCAATAGGCAGCGTTGGTTCCGCGGACTTGTTGATTGCGGATACCGCCAGCGATCGCTTGCAAGTGACACGTATGATGTTCAAATCCGATCCTGCAATGCGGGCTGCGGATCCAGTAACGATTGGGTCAGATTTCATTGTTCCCACACTGAACGGTCTGGTGCTGCGATTTGATCAAGACGGTCGAGCCCTGAATGCACCGTTTGCCCCGCCGATGGAGCCGGGTGATTCAATCAAGTGGACGAACCCAGTTGGAAATGCCAATAGTCAAGTCATGTTGGCCGATGACAAACAAAAGATTTACTTGCTCGATGGCAGCGATAGGAATTCGTTGACGCTTGTGAATACCATGACGTTTGAGGGCAAGATCAAGTCTAAGTTGGTGGCCAGCGACGAAGCCGCTTTCGTAGTAATTGATACGAGCGGAAGTGCAAGCCTGCGAAAACTGTCATTTGAAAACCCGATTGCCGAAGTTGCGAAAGCCAGTTGCTCCAGCGGCGTCGTTTCGGGCCCGTATTTGGTTGGCGACAAAGTTTTAATGCACTTGGATGACGGGAAATTTTACGCTTGGGATCTAGATCTCAAGCCCGTTTGGCAAGTTGACGTTGGTAACGAACGAATCGCTAGTATTTTCGTGAACGGTAACGGCAGCAGTACATTCATTGTTTTCGAGAGCGGCCTGATTGCCTCTGTCGATGGGACAGGCTCGCTGAACCAAGTTCAAAATCTAGGACAGGCGGTTCGGAATAACCCCCTGTTTGTTGGCGAAGATATCTATTTTTCGGCGGCCAATGGTTCCGTCTTGGTTGTGAAACGCTCAGACTTTCAATAATTGCATTGCTGTTGAATCGTTAATTTTCTTAAAACACTTATTAGTCTTGGATCTCATGTTTGTTACGCTTATAGGATCGATTGCGAGGAACGTGTGCCAGCGGATTGTCTGTGCGTCGATTTTCATCGCCGTGGTTGTTCCGGCATCGACAGGTTTGCACGCTCGGCCTTTCCAGGAACAAGACAAGCAAGAAGCAGAGATTTTTGGTTCGAGAATTCGCAAGGGCGTGGACCTTGTTGACCAAGAGCCGTTTGATCGCGTTTTCCTCGATGGTTACAACGGCAATGCACTATTAGATATTTTACCCTTGGTGGAGGTGCCTCAAAAGCCGTTTCCGCAGCGAGGCTACTTGGTTTTTGATTTGATGGACGGTTCTTGGCCCACGCTTCAAGTGCCATGGGAAAATGTTGTCGACTACAAAACGTTTGATGGCATGGTGCTGGAGGAGGCCGACCAGTTGATTCGTGACGGCCAGTATGCCAAGGCTTTTCGCGATCTGCTGTACGTCAAGGATAACGGCATCGGCGCGAATCGCAACATTGATGCCAAACTGCAAACTATGTTGTTTCTGGATGGTAAATCGAATTACGATTCTGGCAACTATACATTGGCATTGTCTCTGTTCGAGGACTTGTATGCACGCGATCCACGTTTCAAGGTTCAAGGCATTTCACTTACTTCGATCGAGCTGATTTTGGACTGCTACAATCGAAGCCTGCAACAGCTTTTTGCAGACGAGGAATACCGAGGGACTTTGATGCTGCTCGACAACGTTGCAGCGCGTTACCCAAAGGTTTCGACGGCGTTAGTCGACGACTGGAAGTCCAAATTCAAACAACGTCACGACGAGTTCATGCAACAAGCACGTTCTGAATTCGCCGGCGGAAACATCCGCGAGGCTCGCGTAGTCACGAGCAAGGCGATCAGCGTGTTACCGAACGAAGCCGACGGTTACATCTTGTACGACGAGATTGTAACCAAGAGTCCGATGGTGTTTGTCGCCACCAGTCAGCCAGCGAAAGAACCCAACCCTGACCGTATCGAAGATTGGGCATCACGTCGACTGGGACGCTTAACACAACGTCGCTTGATTGAACTCGTAGGCCTTAGTGACGAAGGGGGGCGGTATGATTTTGTCAACGGACGCCTTTATCAAACGGACGAAAATGGGTTAACCTACCGCTTTGAAATCATGCCCGAAAAACTGGGATTCGCGATCCCCGCATTGGAGTCGTATGAATTGCGTTCGATTTTGCTCAGTTACGCTGACCCGAATAGCCCCAACTACAAACCCGCTTGGTCCAAGATCGTAAAGACAGTATCGGTGACAGGGCAGTTCACAGTCGATTTCGAATTGCGAGTTCCCTATGTGCGCCCTGAGGCCTTGTTGAGTTTTCCTTACAAACTCTTGGACGGCGAAACAAAAGACCAATCGGGCGCTTATGTCCAATCGGAATCGGATGATGAATTCTGTGCCTTCGATGTCAACCACCGGTACCCCTTGGATGCTGAGAACCAATATCCGCAGCTCGTCGAATGGCAGTTTCCAAATTCGAACGATGCGATCAAGGCCCTTCAAGCCGGGCGCGTTGATGTGGTCGACCGAGTACTACCCTCGGCTCTCGAAGATTTGAGAAT
>JAHEAM010000111.1:0-2993 GCA_024642765.1 Planctomycetaceae bacterium | reverse complement strand
GAGAATGATGCCCGATATAGAAGTTCGCCGCTATTTGGTGCCGACCGTGCACATGCTCGTGCCCAATGTGCGTAACGACTTTGTGAAGAACCCAACCTTCCGCAGCGGATTGCTCAAGGCGATTGATCGAGAACACATCCTGTTGAACATGCTTTGCGACCGCAAGGAAATCGATGGCATGGCGGTCATCAACGGTCCATTCCCAGTAGGCACGGACGATAACCAACAAATCGCTTACGCCTACAACTCTCGCGTCCCGAATATTCAGTTCAGTCGAATCATTGGTGGAACCCTCGTTGAAATTGTTCGACAAATGGTCGAGACCCAAAAAATCAAAGACGCCCTGGCGGACACGACGACCGTTGTTCCTGAATTGACATTGGCCTACCCTCGTGGAGACGTAAGCGCGATAGCCTGCCAAGCCATTAAGAACATGTGGGACCAAGTTGGTGTCCCGACGAAACTCAGGGAGTTGCCACCAGGTGTCACGATTCCAGAGGACGATGACTATGACTTCTTGTACGTCGAAATCACGATGACCGAACCGTTGTCCCAAGCCGAATTCTTGTTCGGAACCAATGGAATCGTAAAATCACTTTCGGCGCCTGTGGAACAAACCATCCGACAGATTGCACTTTCCAATAGCTGGCGAATGGCGAGTAACAATTTGCGACAACTTCATCGACAGGTACTAAACGATGTGACCGTCGTCCCACTGTGGCAGATGACCGAGTATTACGCCTATCGTCGAAACTTGCGCGAGGTCGGACGCGATTTGATGTATCTCTATCAATTCGTGGATCGCTGGAAAATTGGCGCGATGAATCCAAACAACGACGCAACTTCTGAATAAGAAAAAAATGATACGATCCAACTTTATATTTCTCGCTTTGATGCTCATCGGTCTCTGCGTGCTTAACACCGCGGGCCAAGTCGCAGCGTCGCAACAAACAACCGACGGTGTTGTCGCCGAAACAAGGCAAGTAGGCCAATCCACTCCAGCCGAAACGCAAACGCCTACGGAACCCAGCGATGGCGTGCTGCCGCTCAATCGAGCTTGGGAATATCAGCATTATCGTGTGCGCGTATGGCTTGCGACGGATGGCAGTCCTGAAATCAATGGCCTTGTTCCACGCCTGACGCGCGAGATTGCGTCATTCGCCGAACTGACAGACGGCAGTAGTTGGGAAGTCCTAGTCAATGAAACTCCGAACCCCTGGAACTGGCGTTTCGATAGGGCGCTAGAAACGGCGGCGCAAATCAAGGGATTCGAATTGCATCCCCAATTACAGTTTGACGACAAACTGATGGTGGTTTCCCTGCAACGTGCTAAATCAGGCATTCGTTGCCGTGTGCGAGAATTTGATTTACCTGCTCAGCAATGGGGGGCGTTACTCGAACGCGAGGTAATGTCGACTGAAAATTTAGGACATGATCTTTTTGATATGATTTTGACGGCGTTCATGCCTGTTGCGCAGATTGACAACGCGAACGAAAAAAACGAGGTCGAGATGCGGGCCAAGGCCGTGTTGTCTTGTCAACGTGTGCGCATGAACGAGACGGGTGAATGGGTTGCCGAAACTAATACCGGCTCGCCAGTGTTTATTCGTTCGAGCGATGTGTTCTTACCGGTTCTGCGCCGAACCGATCGCGACAACAAATTGGTCTCGCTGGAGCCCGTGGATTTTACATTCGTGACGATTGATTCCATAGATGGTGCACGTGTCAATGGACACGTGCAATCCACCGTTCGCGCACCATTGGCCGCGAGAAAAAGCAAGCGATTGCAAAAAATCGCGCTGGTGATCCGACCACCTGAGGGCAATACGACTCTCAAGTTAACGTCTGCTGACGCCGACAAGATGCCGATGGAGGGAATTGAGGTCTATTCACGTCGTCCAAACGCTTCCAAAGAAGAAGATTCCGAGCTGCTAGGAAAGACCGATTGGCGGGGTATCGCTACCATTCCGCCCAGCCCGGAGGGCATGCGGATGATTTATTTGAAACGCGGAAATCGCGCGTTGAAGAAAATCCCAATCGTCCCCGGCTTCATCAAATTCCAAGAAACGACCGTGACGAACGACGAGGCACGTTTGTTTGCCGAAGGTGTGATCGAAGGTGTGAAAATCGAACTACTTGACCTGGTCACGCAACGAGCCGTTTACGAGGAAGATATAACCAAGGCCCTTGATAAAAACGACATGGACCGCGCTCGCGACGTGCTAGAGAAATACAAAGAGCTCCCAAGGCCGCAGCAATTCCGTTCTCGACTTACAGATGAAAAGTCGCGGCTTTTGACCCGTGCCAAAGACGATCGTGAAATTGACTTTATCACTAACATGTTCAATACGTTGACGACGATCTTGAGTGAAAAAGTAGGCGACAGCAACGAATCCAAGATCCTACGTAAAATCCAAGAGTCTGCCGGAATCGTCTCCGCCCAATCGGATTCGTCCAAAGCCGCACTTGAGGCAGAAGCCGAAGCGGACCAAGAATCCGAACCAAAATAATTGGCCGCGCCGATTCTCTGTTTGCATCACTTTCCCGCACTCTAAATATAACGCACAGTTGATTCGCCATACCTTCCTGTTTTGCAACATGGGCTGGAGCTGGTTCCATTTAATGTATTTCACGCTCGCTCTTTTCGTTGAGGCCGGTATAGTTAAAGGCTGCCGCCATGCCGCACAGTCGGAACAGCTTATTCGTGTTAAACCGTGCAATTCCGTGGCTCAGAGTTTCGCCCAATCACATTCGAATAGGCTTCTCCAACAATGATTGGTTTAAATCGAATGGCGGCCAACATGCAATTTAACGCCAGAGTTCTGACAATTTTCGGAAATCTCAATGAACAGGATGTTGAGGATATCAATGGTTGCTCGAAGCGTTTAGTATTATGAGCCTATCCCAGAACTGAACCAAATTCCGTGTCGGCTGTATAGTGTGTGAAAATTGCTTTTCCATACAGCACGGAGGCGTCTTTGATGGCACGGAAA